>VYCT01000334.1 GCA_009843785.1 Candidatus Poribacteria bacterium
TAACAACAAAAACCTTTCACCACAAACCTTCAGAAAAAAATGGGGGCAAGTGACACGAATGTGAGGGTGGATTTGACTGCGAAGATAGAGAAAATAGTAGAGGATACCCAAGAATTATACGCTGATGAAATGGAGCGTAACGGTTTCGAGAGAAAGACTTTTAGAGTTGAAACCCGTCTCGGTAAACCGAGAGTCCATATAGTCAATGGCAAGAGAAGCTCAGCACACTATATTCACAATACCTTTGAAAAAGTCCGTCCAGAGTTGCCTAACTTCCTCAACCAAGACACAGAACCGTGGGACAAGCAAGATATGATAGTTGTTATCATAGTCGGCGGTATAGCATGCTTGGACGCGGCAGACGGTTGGTGTGGTTGGGGGACAGGTTTTCCATTTCATAGTTTGCGATATGGCGGCGGGGTTGTGATTGCTGCTAACAGTGGGCATTTCAATAAAGAGGTTCTATTTCACGAAATCGGGCATGCGTTCGGATTATACCATAAACCAGCAGGTGCAGAGGACGGCGTATTAGACTTATACGAAGCGCGCTGGTTGGATAAACACTACCAGTTTAACAGACGTGGGAATGACTTTACACTACCCCAGTTTGTCGGTGTTCACAAGATGACCGCCCTTGAAAATGATAAGGTGCGTTTTGAGGTAGACGTAACGTCTAATCACGGGCTACATCAAGCAATAATTGTGGGGGCAGATATCCTCGTGGTAGCCTCTGATTTTATGGATGGCAAAAACAGAGATACTACCACTTTTGAGTTTGATCGTCATTTAGCGGCTAATAACATGTTCGTAGAACTTATGGATACTCGCGGTAACTATGTAAGTAGAGACTTCGCTATTAGACTACCTGCAAGACTGCCTACCAAACCCGAAGAACCGAACCCCGCATTATTGAACGTAAACGTACTGATGTATACAGGGGCTGTGAGTTGGATGAGTCTTGATGATGCCAATCGGCAATCTCAAATCACAAAGCAATTGCTTTCTTCAAAAGGTATTCGAGCCGAAATTGTTCAAACCGAAGATGCTGTTAGAGACTGGATGCTTCAAACAACTTCAGATGGTAACGTAGATGTTTTAATCCTTTACGGGGTACTACCAACTTCTATTCATCCCTACCCTAATAGTCAACCGGACGGTTCTGTGGCAGAAATTTGGATTGAATCAACTGATGGAAACACTATTCTTAACCATGGTGATTACTTCGGTTATGTTGACAACAACGGTGTCCAAACTTTACAAGACATTATGGATATTCCACATATCACAATGTGGGACTTCGGGTTGGAAAATAATACGCCAATGGTAGTAACGAAAGATGGCAAAGAGGTTACCCCAAGCCTTACGAATTTTCAATCCGATAGAGCCTTTCACCTTGATGAACTTACCGGGGATTGGTTTGCTGAAAAGGTTCTTGCGAGTAATACAGGCACTTCGCAAGCTACCAGAGCGGATCCGGTTATTGTGCGAGATGGCGATCGTGGAAGGATTGGTATTGTTTATCAAACCTTTAACGAGGTAAACCCCAAAGGTAAGGTTGTGGCTGAACTCATCGCTAACTTCCTTTTACGAAATAACAACGAAATTTCGTCACCGCTTCTTGAACCAATTACTGATAACGATACAGGGAACCGATCAGATACGGTGAGTCTCTTGCCCGCAAGTGTGCAGTCCCCTAATATCGGTCAACAACTCAAATTGTTCCTAAAAATCACTAACGGTGAAAATGTCGCAGGATATCAGACAACCGTGCAGTTTGATGATACTGCCCTCCGCTTTGTTTCAGGTAAGAATGGTGATTTTTTGCCCGCGGGTGCGTACTTTGTAGAGCCGAAAATGGAGGGCAATCTCGTCCAACTCAACGCTGTATCTTTCACCGATGAGGTTAGTGGGGATGGCATCCTCGCAACGCTTACCTTTGAGGTTATAGCAATGAAGGCATCCACTCTAACCTTATCTGATGTGCTGTTTTCAAACAGCACAGGGGAGACGTTTGCGCCTCAGGTTGAAAACGCTGAAATAACTGAACCCACTAAACTCAAAGGAGATGTTAACGGTGATGGGACTGTCAACATTGCTGATTTGGTATTAGTAGCTTCAAATCTCGGCGAGACAGGACAGAATGTTGCAGATGTCAATGGCGATGGACAGGTCAACATTGCGGATCTCGTCTTGGTTGCTGGAGCATTGGGCAATAGTGCCGCTGCACCTTCTCTAAATCCTCAAGCCTTAAAAATGCTCGCTGCCACAGAAGTCAAACAGTGGCTATCCGCTGCACAGCGATTAAACCTCACGGATACAACATCACAACGCGGTATCTTGTTCTTACAACAACTCCTCACAGTGTTGATTCCCAGAGAGACAGCACTACTACCTAACTTCCCCAATCCATTCAATCCGGAGACATGGATTCCGTATCGCTTAGCAAAGGATGCGGAGGTTACACTGCATATCTATGCTGTGAACGGCACATTGGTGCGGACGTTGGTACTTGGATATCAACCTGCGGGGCTGTACCAAAGTCGTAGTCGTGCAGCGTATTGGGATGGCAAAAACGAGTTCGGTGAATCTGTCGCGAGTAGCGTGTATTTCTACAAACTCACAACGGATGGTTTTACGGCTACACGGAAGATGTTAATCTTGAAGTAAGTGTGAGATCTGTGACGGGCCTGACTGTTCTCACCGCGAAGCAGGCTGAAAACCGACTGCTATTTCCGCTGATAGGAAATAAAAATGTTGACAACTTCGTTAAGGTTAACATATTTCATGGCTAATGGTCTTAATTGCGGTAGCCGTGGGTATACCACAGATCGTCATCGCATAGCATAGCAGAAAGGATCGGGAATGAGCGCATAAAATCGATAGCTCACACGAGGAATAGAAACGCTAAAGGAGAATTATGGCAAAAGACACTAACCGCCGAATTAAAGCTAATCTCAGGAATCCAGAGTTTAAAAAACGGCTTGAAGAAGCAAAAGGCATGGTACAACAAGGTAAAAATGCGGATGCGGCGTACCATATTCTGAAACACATGAATCTGAAAAAGGACGAAAACAATCCCTTTCTGTTTAACCATATCCCTGACAGACAACTGGCAGAAATGTTAGGTATCCCTAATCCCGAAGGCAAAAGGAAGACTGCCGTTTTCAATGCGCGCAAGCGTCTGAAGAAAGAGAGGTTTGGAACAACCAAAAACAACCAGAGGAATTGTGTATATATCTTAACGAACCCATCTATGCCGGGTTTGATAAAAATAGGAAAGACAGAAAAAACTGCTCATGAACGGGCGGAGGAACTTTATACAACAGGGGTTCCAGAACCCTTTTCAATCGCCTACTCAATTCCGTCTCAATACCCTGAAATTCTTGAAGGTATATTACATAAAAAGTTTAAACAATACCGGACCAATAAAGATAGAGAATTTTTCAAGTATTCCGCTGATAAAGTAATTGAGTGGCTTAAAAATAGACCCTCCTCTATTGGATTATATGATATAGAGGCACTTTGACCAAGGACCGGGTCAGTGTCAGGTTCTGTAGAAACTACTTATATCCCAACTTAGCTTTGAAGAATCCTTCAATTCTCCGATCACCTAAGATGCTATGAATACACAACTTACGAGCGATCAGATTGAATTTTACCGTGAAAATGGATTTCTGGTTATTGATGACTTCCTGCAAGGTCCTGAGTTGTCGTTGTGGGAGGATGCCGTTGACGCGGCTGTCGTACAATTTATGAAGCGTGATGATATGTATCATAATCAGAAAGGGGGAGACGGTTACTACGAGAACGTCTTCGTTCAATGCGTTAATTTGTGGAAGACGAGTGAGAAGGTTAAACAGTTGATTCTCGCCCCGGAGTTGGGTAAGATGGCGGCAGATCTCGCTGGTACTTCGGGCGTGCGACTGTATCACGACCATGCGATGGTTAAGCAACCGTGGGCAAATCCGACGAACTTCCATGTCGATAATCCTTATGACCCGTTCTATTCACATCAGGCAATCATGTTCTGGGTAGCACTTGATGATACAACCGTTCAGAACGGCTGTCTGTATTTTCTGCCCGGCACACATAAGACGAGCGGCTTTGAGGTCGGTGGAAATCTCAGACAGGTCGGCATCGGTGAGTTGTTCCGCGAATATCCAGAGTGGGCGGCGATTGAACCTTACGCCGCTGAGATGAAAGCCGGAGCGGGTGTATTCATCAGCGGGATGGTCGCGCATGCGGCGGGCCCCAATATGACGACGCACCCCCGCCGTGCGTTTGCGATGCTCTTTATGCCGGAGGATGCCACGTTCAATGGCAAGAAAAGCGCGTTGCCCGATGAAGTGGTCGCAAAGTTGAAGACCGGCGACGTGTTGGCAGACGATGAACATTTGCCATTGGTTTTCTCATATCAAAACGGTAACACATTATCAAATCAATCTTAACTAAGGTTTCAATACACGCGCTTCATCAAGTTTATTGACTAAGTAAGCGACACCGTCACCCTCAGATATACCTAAGACAATCCGTGCTTTTCCATCAGGTGCGAAAAGTGATAGGACTCCGCCGCCCTCATTAACCATGAGAGAAGCACCCGTTTTTCCCTTTGACCCCTGAGCTGTCACAACGCCATTCCCCTCTGCGACCAAAAGAGAAGCGGCACTCATCCCCTTTGGGCCCTTTGGACCATAAGTTATCACACGTCCACCATTTCTGTCCGAAGAAATAAGAACTTGAGGCTCCATACCATCACGCATTATCCTTATATCCTTACGCACAATTAACTCTCGGACGGTCAGTTTATCAATCGTTTCATATCCAGACTGTGCTGTGGTATCACTGTTCATGTTCCCAAACATAAAACCCACAAGGGTCAGCAATCCACCTAAAAACATGTATTTCAACTTTTCACGTAATCTAAACACTATAGATTCTCCTTCTTGAGAAAAAACTTACATTGGTTCGACAGCGAACGATAATACGATTTCTTCAGATTATAGCATACGTCAGATGAGATATGGACGATTTTTTCGGTTACCCGGTGGTGTCGTTTTCACAGCTATTAGATTCTATGAGGTATGGAACGCGCCAGTCGGTTTTGGAGATATAACGTCTCCAGAATAGGATAACACACGGGATGCTAATAACGAGTGCTATCAACCCTATCCACCAAGATTCTTGAAACTCAGTAATAGTTAAAGAAGCAGGTGTGTCAGGGTCCATTGTGAGATAGCCCACAATCCGCGCGGTTAGGTTATTTAGGATATGGAGGCTAATCGGCATAAAAAGGGACTTGGTTCGGATATAGAAAATAGCCATCGCACAGGCGAAACAGAACCCGCCGATCACATTCGTATGCAGAAGTCCAAAGACAATTGACGAAGCAAGAATAGCCCGCGTCACACCCCACTTGACAGTCCATCGCGTTAGCAAAATGCCGCGCACGAAAAACTCCTCTATCACAGGTGCAACCAACACAATCGTTAGGTAATTGATCGCGTTCGCAAGAATGTAATTATCACCTTCACTCCAAATCATTATTGTGGAACTCTCAAGGCACCATGACTTGACAAATCCGGGAAAAACATAAGATAGTGGAAGGTACAAAACATAGAGAGATGCAATGGCACACATAACGAGCGGTACCACCCATAGCGCATATTGTCCAAGTGTACGCCATGTTGGAAATGTGCCGAACAGTCTATTATAAGACAAACCTGCCCGGGAGAATCCGCTAAAGTTAAACAGAAAGAAGAACCCGTACAAACATAAACTGGACAGTGCTTTAGGAAGTGGAGCATCTCTGTTGTCTTTAAAAAAAATGAAAAAAGTAACAGCAGTGACAACAACAGCGAGAATGCCACCCATTATCAGCAATCTACCGCGAAGTTCGCGACGCGTTTCAAAAGGATTGTCTTGCATGCCGATATTCACTTTCGCTGAGAGGTTATAAGTTCTGACAATACAGTGTGCTACCAGTTTGTATGCGAGCCATCCCGTCGGCGCAGATGTGGCGGTTCCGCGAATTTGAATGTTTGCGCCGTTACCAATTCTTCGTTAACCTCAACGCCCAAGCCCGGACTATCTGGTACTGGTATAGATGCGCCTTCAAGTTTATGTTGAATAGGAAATAAGTCCTCATCGTAGTGTCCAGAACTTTCTGTCGGCGAGGTGCGGATTTCCAACCAAGCGAAATTGGTAACAGCCGCCGCCAGATGAACCGTCGCAGCTGTACAAATGGGACCTAACGGATTGTGTGGCATCAGGTCGATATAGTGCGCCTCAGCCAAGCCAGCAACCTTCATCGATTCTGTCAAACCCCCGACATTGCACACATCAAGACGCGCAAAGTTGGTTATACCGCGCTCCAGATAGGGGAGAAACTGCCACTTGCTGGAGAACTCCTCGCCAATCGCAAACGGCACATCCACCATTGTTCTTAGGGATTCGTATGCCTCTGGGGTCTCATCTCGGATCGGTTCTTCCAAAAAATCAAGCGTGCCGGAGGGCATACGTTGACAGAAAGATGCTGCTTCTGCGACACTCAACCGGTGATGATAATCGATACCGAGGACGGGTTCGGATCCAATAGCTTCTCTAAGTGCTGTCAACCACTCCGCTGCAAGACTGATGGATTCGCGCGGTTCAAAGATGTTCTCCTCACCCGTTTTCGCGCGATACAACACATTTGTTCGGATGACGTTCCAGCCGTTATCAAGTAATAATTGGGCGTTTTCGATTAATTGCTCAACTGTCGCTGCCCCCGTCGTTGCAAAGCATGGAACAGCATCCCGTAACTTTCCACCGAGTAACTGGTAGACCGGGACGTTCAACGCCTTCCCCACAATATCGTGGAGTGCGATGTCAATCGCCGAGATCGCGCCTGTCAATGCACGACCGCCCTCAAAATACTGGCTCCGGTACATCTCCTGCCACAACCCACCGATCTGCATCGGATCGCGTCCGATCAGAAATTCTCGGTAGTGCTTAACCGCACCTGCCACAGCTAATTCTCGACTTGAAAGTCCGGATTCACCCCACCCATAAATACCTTCGTCGGTCTCTACTTTGACGATGTGTTGATTTCTATGTCCCACCCAAACAGGATAAGGTTTGATGTCGGTAATTTTCATGATTAATTTTTCCTATTTACACTGTATTGTCGGTTTTTTAATCCGTAAAGATGTTCCAGAGCCAAAGTACTGCCACCAGCGATACCACCCAGCCTGTTGCTGACATCTCCATCCGTTGGTTCTTGATGGAATGTTTGTATGCCTCGGTATAGGTGTTAACGTATTCAGGGGACCTGCCTAACAGCCGATGACTTGGAACTGTTGGGTTACTTACGCTTGCATGCACGACAGCGAACACCCAGCACCCCGTGCCGTAAGCGAACCAACGCAAGTCTGCGTTGTGTCCCAAATCTTGTTTGGCATCTTCTTGTGCAAGTTTGACAATCGGATTGACGCGTACGTGTGGTATTCCGTGTGGCCCTTCCATCGCCTTTGCTGGAAATATCAGTACATAGATGCTGATCAACATGAGGATTATCATTATGGTGATGTATCTGAAAATGGGGTTCATAGGTTCTCCTTTACATCCAAGAAAATCCGAACGCCTCATCTACAAGTGATTTGCGTTAATAGGATAGGTCTATTACAGAAATTATACCGGATTCTTAATGTGCATGTCCATTTAAACTTGTACCAGACGTTTAATTATTGTATAGCGATTTCACCACCTCTTGAATCAAATGAACGGATGTGATACAATGCTGGAAACGCAAAGGAGGACATTCAGATGGCTGATAATCAGATTAAGGTAGCTGCATGTCAATTGCTTACAAGTGAAGATGTATCTACAAGTACCACGAAAGTGCTTCAACAGATTGCGGCATGTGCGGAGATGGGAATCCAGATTGCGGTATTCCCTGAAGGATGTCTATTCGGCTACTGCTGTCGGACGGATTATTGGGAACGGACCTCTCCACAGGTGTTCAAAGAGGCTGAGGCGAAGATTGCCGAGGCTGCGCGTCGGCACGCGATGGCTGTTGTCGTCGGTTCCGCGCACCACGATGGCGAGCATTGGCACAACGATTTAGCGATTTTTGACCAACAGGGAAGCCTCAAATACCGTTACGGCAAAACCTTCCTCGCCGGGGAGCAGTGGTGTACGAACAACCGTGGTAAACTACCGATTGTGCAGTTGGCGGGTGTTGATTGTTGTTTCATCATCTGTCACGATGTACGCTATCCAGAGTTAGTCAAACTTCCAGCGGCGATGGGGGCGCAACTCTGTATTTTCTGTTCGTGCGAAGCAGGTTTGTTATCGGAATGCAAGTTGTCCGCTTACCGCGCCATGCCGATTTCGCGTGCGACAGAAAACGGTATCTATCTCGTGATGGCAAATACGCCTGCGAACCCTGATGATATTCGCTCGCCAGGCTCATCGCATGGAAACTCGAAGATTGTACATCCAGATGGTAATGTTATCAAAGAGGCAGGATTTTTCGGGGATAACATCGTTTCGGCAACGATAGATCTCTCAAAGGCGACAGGTTCACAGGCGAAGCGGACTCGCAGTGAAGACACAATCCTTCGAGAATGGTTCCGACAGGGATGTGAATTTGTTGTGCGGGTCTGAAAAAACAGACTCTCAAATACCGTGATGTGAGAACCGCCAATAGATTTAATCCAGCCGCGAATTAACCAGAAACCTGCCCGTAATGTAATGGAGGGCAGTCCAGGGGGGCCATAGTTAAAAATATGCCGAATCAAACCGTTCACATCCGTGCCGCTCAACTCGTAGACGGGATAAGCACATCTGCTAAAACCGATCAGGCAATCCTTGTAACCAACGGACGGATTGCTGCTGTCGGACATCAAGCAGAGATTGCGAAACAGACACCACCTGATGCACAAATCGTTGACCTCGGCGATGTGTGCCTCGCGCCGGGTCTCATTGATGGACATACACACCTGAGTCTCGCAGGTGACGGGCGGAACTACGTTCAGATGTTCTCAGAAACCGATGAGATGATGGTACTGACGGGCGCAATGAATCTGCAACGCCACCTCGCAGCGGGGATTACGACTATCCGCGAGCATGGTGCGAGAAACAAAGTCGGGTTTACACTCAAGGAAGGACTTGCCCGCGGTTATATGCCAGGTCCCCGTACCTTAGTAAGTGGACGACCGATTACTTGCACAGGTGGACACTTCCACATGTGTAACGAGACGGCAGATGGCGAGGCTGAGATGCGACGTTCCGTCCGTCGCTTGGTTCACGAAGGCGCAGATTATATCAAGATCATGGCATCCGGCGGTGGCACTGTTGGGACGATTCCCGGACGCGCCAGTTATTCTGTCGCCGAGTTGCACGCTGCTGTCCACGAGGCACATCATTTCCATCGACTTACAGTGGCACATTGCCGGGCAAAGGCATCGATGGTACGCGCCGTTGAGGCAGGCATCGATTTGATGGAGCATGCCGAGTTTCTTGACCCGGACGGTGAACTCCGATTTGATCCGAAAATTGCAGAGATGATGGCGGAATCCGGTATCTGGATTAGTCCGACTTTGCAAGCGTGGACGGGCTATCCGCGCATCGTTGAACTCCGTGCAAAACGCGATAGTGGAACGATTTCCGCTGATGAAATGACCGAATTGCAACGACTTGAGGCACGGGCAGAAGTACGCTTGGATGTGATGCGGCGTATGCTCGACTACGACCTTCGTGATCGGATCGTCCCCGGCACTGATTCAGGCGTTGGTAACCTTGCATTCGGGCATCTCGACTACGATTTGCAACTCCTCGTCGCAGTCGGGTTTACACCTGCGGAGGCACTCATCTCAGCGACCCGTATCTCCGCCGAAGCAATCGGCATGGCAGATGAGATTGGGACTATCGCACCAGGGAAAATCGCTGATCTTGTTGCTTTCGAGACTGATCCAACGAGCGATGTAGATGCGTTTAGCCGAGTGGCCGCGGTATTTCAAGCAGGGCAGCGGGTGAAGTGAAGCACAATATGCAGTCAAACATTGACCACATTCTCATTCAGCAGTTGTTGACTGACGCTGAAAAAGACGACGTGCAAAAATTGGTTGTGGGCGCGGTTATCTACAAAAATAACAAATTCCTACTTTTGGAGCGAGTGCCATCTGACTCTATGGGTGGATTCGTTGGCATTCCAAGCGGTACTGTGGAAGCAGGGGAAGACCTACTTACAGCACTCGCTCGAGAAGTTCAGGAAGAGACGGGACTTATTGTAACATCGGTCCTTGAATATCTCGGATCCTTTGATTGGACATCCAGTTCTGGTAAGAAAACGAGGCATTTCAACTTTCTTGTTGAGGTTGAGGATGGTGAAATCAAACTCAGCCCTACTGAACACCAAGCATACTATTTTGTCGAGTTTTCTGGTGAAAATTTCACAACGCTTAACATCTCAGACGAGACCAAAGAGGTTCTCAAGGCTGCCGCGCGACACTAACGTAAGCACTTGGTCAGATCAAAACTCATAGATGTCGGCACGCTGTTTCGCCACCTTATGTCGGGTAAGTCCTTGGAGATCCTCTGGCATGCGTGCAAAGGTCTCTGGAAAAACGGGTTGGTGTCCACCCTCACGCATCAGATTCCACCAAGCAGGATAATAAGCGATATTCAACGCCATGCGATGTTGGTCGTCGGTTGTGTTCGCGCCTTGTCCGTGCCATGTGCCGCCGTGCCATAGCAGTACAGAGCCGCGTCGTCCACAGACGGGAATAGGGTGACTTTCGGCGATATCTTGTTCTGACGGGCTGCGCCGTGCGCGATGGCTGAACGGCACGACAAGTGTTGCACCGTTTTCAACGGTGAAATCTGTTATCATCCAGATTGAATTAATCATCCACGGCGTTTCGGGTAGGCGCGCTGGCAGATCATGCGTTGAATCAGAATGGATACCCCCTTGCGGTGCCCGCGGTTTGACCCATTTCGTACACGCTTCACCCAACCGTGCGCCGTCGCCGAGAAAGTAGCGGACGGCCTCTAATACTTGCGGATGCGCGATGCATTTCCAACACATCTCATCAAGGTTGACCACACCGAAAAGGGTTTGATAGAGTTCAGCATTTGGGTCTTGAAAAATTTGGCGATTCGCTGGGTCTTGGTGGAGTTGGAAGTATTTCTCCGCCATCGCATCCGCTTGTGCTGCAGAAATCGCATCTTCAATCAAGCAATAGCCGAATGTTTCGAGATGTTCTATTGCGCCTTGTTGTAGCATTTGTAGTACTCCAGCACTTTTCAGAGGAATCCTTCAATATCAGTGCGTCCTTATTGTATCTAATTGAAATAACTAATCAATGCAAAGAGGCACTGAAAAGCGTATCGGCTATTTTACCACGCTTTATCGTGTCAGAACAAGCGGAAAAATTACGAATTTTCAAAACTATATAGGATTTAAGGTGTTGAACAGGTTTCAGCGGATCCTTGCCTTAATTGAAATTAGTCACTGGACACTGACAACGGAAATAGAATTCATGAAGAAAGAAAATGAAGTCGAAATTGGTGAATGGAATCGACTTGTAAAAGATGCCTATAACTCGCTGGAATTTTTGGTCACGATGCATTACCTTCGGAAACACCTGCCTGAGACAGGTAAGATTTTGGATGCAGGTGGCGGACCGGGACGTTATACGCTCGAACTCTGTCGAGCAGGTTACCATGTTGTTCTCTTGGATATCAACACAACGTACATGACTTTTGCTGAAGAAAAAATCAAGTTAGAACCGAAATCCGTTTCGAGTCGATTGGTCGCGTCGGTTGTTGGAGATGTCCGAGACCTTTCACGCTTTGATACGAATGACTTTGACGCGGTGCTATGCCTCGGGGGTCCGTTAACACATATTAGTGATGAAACCGAGCGAATTCAAGCGACTTCTGAATTGGTTCGGGTTGCTAAACCTGGAGCGATTATCTGTATTAGTGTTATGGGATACTTGGCGATGCTACGGACCGTTCTCAGTCGTGCGAGTCAGGAACTGATAATGCCCCAATACTGGGAATTAATAAAGGAAGGAAAAGGGAACAACCTCGTTCAAGATAGTCTATGGCATTTTTTTCGGGCTTTTGAACTGCAGCAACTCGCTGAATCGTGTGGATTGACGACACTGGAAATGGTAGGCTGTGAGGGGCTCTCAACGGGATTGTTTGAAGCGACCAACTCGGTGGCAGAAGATCCAACAAAGTGGGAACGTTGGGTCGAGTTAGTCTTGGAAACAGCAACAGAACCCGCCATAGTGGATATGGCTGCACACATTTTGTATATTGGTCGGGTTGGCTAAAATTTATCCAACCCT
Source organism: Candidatus Poribacteria bacterium (assembly GCA_009843785.1). Classification (GTDB taxonomy): domain Bacteria; phylum Poribacteria; class WGA-4E; order WGA-4E; family WGA-3G; genus WGA-3G. The sequence continues at coordinate 12,342 of VYCT01000334.1, forward strand.
CATCCCTTTTTATTTCGGAACACCAACATAAATCTGTTTTCTTCTATTTCCTCTACTTCTTCTAAAGATAGATGTTTCTCAACAATGTACTTAGCAAAGGCAATCGTCCAGAAGCACCATGGCGACGCGTACGTGCCTTTGTCTGGAATTGTACGACTTCCGCCCATTAAACCGGTCTGGACATCGTATCGCTCTGGAAGGGTTTCCTCTCCCGCTCTCTTGACCAATTCATCGTGCATAATTACCACGAAAATACCGTTGTCCGATAGAATTTCTTTAAGTTGAACGGTTAAGCTCTCCAGCATTTGATATGATAAGTAGCCATTATTTTGAGGAAGGAACGCGAGGTCGAAAGAATTCTCCTTGTAAGGTAGCGCAGCCATATCCCCAATATTAAACTGGCATTGACTCTTTCTTTTTTGTGCGACCTTTTTGGCGTGGCGGAGTGGAATCTCTGCGAAGTCAATACCTGTTGCTACCGCGCCCATATCTTCCATAGCAAAAGTGAACCGTCCTGCGTTGCAGCCTAAGTCTAATGCGCGCATGCCGGGTTTTATGAGTTTCAGTAAATGGTCTTTGTATCTGTCAACGGCAAATTGTGATCTCGGATTATCAGGATCGGTTGTCGGGTGGACACCCGCTGCGTTGTAATGTTTCTGAGTCGCATCAAATATGTTCATCTGTTTTCCTTCAAATATGGCTTGCATTGTCCAAAACTATCGTGTAAATTAGTGGGATAGGATATGCCAGACATTTTGCCATAATTCATCGCGTTAGACAAGAAAAAATGACTATAGAGAGGGGGTCCTCCGAATGCTATCAACCGAAAATATGGGTGGCGTTGTCGTCACACCGAACCAATTAAGCGATATGCAGGCGAGTGATTATATCCTACACGCCAGCGGTGGTGTTCTGAACAAGGTTCCAGTGCAGAAAATTCGCATGCCTTTGGACCCGGAAGCACATTATCAGGGATTGAATCTCGTTTTGACACCCGATGGGATTATCTATGCGGTGCAGCAGACTATCTTTTCCAAGTCCACCGATGGTGGTAAGACTTGGGAACACCTCAATAGAGATCCTTCCGCGTTCGGGTTTAGCGGATGGTTGTTGCAAGCCAATCGGCACAGGCAGCTTATTAATGTGAGTCAACAGGGTGAAGAACAACCGACCCCTGTCTGGCGATCCGATGATGAGGGTGAGACTTGGGAACAGACGAGTGAAATAGATGTCGCACCATTTCAGAAAACTGTTGCTGGTTCAAGTCTGACTCGACTCAGCGATGGGACGCTTCTGCTGCCTATCAAAAGGCGTGATGATCCATTTGACGAAGGCACAAATCCAACCTATGTTTTCGTTTCAGAGGATGATGGACACACCTTCCCAAATCGCTTCTTCTTGTCAGATTACGGCAATGAAGTTAACATCGCAGAGCTTTTCCCCGGGCAGCTGCTTATGATTATGACATATTATCTGGATCAGTGGGACGTGTGGATAGGTTCGTTTTCGGCGGAATATCCCAGGAGATGTATCCGCAACGCGGGCAGCGCATCTCAAGTTCAACGAGGTTTCTGACCGCCCCTGTTTTTTCGGGTTTCCGCCGGGTTTGACATTGCGGACACCGAACAGCTCGGAATTCATCGACATCGCTCCTGCCAAAATATGCGCCTATCTTAAACAGGACAAACAACACCATCACAATGAAAATACATACACAACCAAAGATGAGAAAAGGCAAGAATGTTGGCATGTTGCTTTCCTCAAAATAAGCGTTAATCTTTTAGCAATATTAGCGGTTTCACCGAGTGCTTACGATAGGTGGTTTCTGGAACAGTGTCGCTAAAGAAAGGGGCAAAGAAGGCATCGGCGGTATCCAAAAAATCTGGTAGGTTGATGCCCATATAATTTCCGGTTGCATCATCACATTCAACGACAACTTGCCGTAATTTATCGCGCCCGGCGGTAGAAAGCGAACGTAACGGCCGCAACATCCGCATGTGATACTTAATCAAAGATGCTGACACCTGAATTAGTCCTTGAAGAAACAGGCGATATGTGTCTTCTGCTTGATGCCATAATCCTTCCCATGCTTCATGTGCCTCCCACCAATAGGCGAAATTATAGAGATCCACACCGTAGAGGTAGTCCTCGTTTTGTCTCCAAAATTCCGGTGGTAGCAGTTCAGCGTCGTGTTCCTCTTCTATCCCATAACTGTGTCCGAGCGGGTCGCGAATCGGATGTGGCGTGACACCGGGTATATGGCGATACGGTGGAAACGGCTTTTGTGGGCAATATCGTTGCCAATTTTTATCAAAGGGTTCAGGTTGTTTTTTAATTGTTCCTTGCGGTTAAACGACGGGATTTGTGCTCTGACGGTTTTCGCTTAAGTCCGCCCTCCACTACGTTACGGGCTAATTTTACTTTTCCTTGCGGTTAAACAACGTGCGTTTGGGTTATCACGTACGTTCCTTAAACCCGCCCTCCAAATGTAAAGCAAAGACAAATTATGCCATTTAAGGCATAATTTCATTACGGGCTAACGTTTTTGATGTTTAACATTACGTTCTACCGACCCCGATGTAGTGGAAACCTGCAGCGCGTGCTTCTTCTGGCAAATAAACGTTGCGACCGTCGATAAGAATAGCGGTCTTCATCTGCTTGGCGAGTCTACGGAGTTCGAGTTTGTGATACGGTTCCCATTCGGTGACAAGCACCAGTGCGTCCGTGTCGTATGAAAGTTCGTATACATCTTCAATGAAGATCAATCTATTATTGTCTGTTTCGCCGTTTTCACTTAAGGCTTGGCGAGCATTTGAAATAGCAATTGGATCGTGTGCCCGGACAATCGCACCCTCCGAAAGCAGTTCTCGGATAATGTCAAGTGCGGGTGCTTCTCGAATGTCATCGGTGTTCGGCTTAAAAGCAAGTCCAAGAACACCTATAGTTTTGGCTTTGAGCATGCCCAGCGTGTCCCGTAACTTTTCAACAATGCGCTCGCGTTGACGGAAGTTGACGGTGCGTGCGGCTTCGGTAATCGGCATCTCGTATCCAGATTGTGCTGCGACCCCTAAGAGTGCGGCGGTGTCTTTCGGATAGCAGCTGCCGCCCCATCCGAGACCTGCTCGCAGAAATAGGTGTCCGATGCGCGCATCAAGCCCAATACCGCGTGCGACTTCTGTTACATCTGCAGCAACTTCCTCACAGAGTCCAGCGATTTCATTAATAAAACTGATTTTAAGCGCGAGGAAAGTGTTCGCTGCGTATTTAATCATCTCAGCACTGTTCGGATCGGTTGTCATCATCGGCGGCAAGTGGTAAGCGGATGGACGTGGAAACTCGCTTGGCGGGTCAAAGGTCTGTTCAAGGATGGGTTGATAGAGGCGACGCAAGGTATCAACGGCTTCATCGCTGTTTGCTCCGACGACAATCCGGTCCGGATAGAACGCGCCTTGTAGTGCCAAGCCCTCTTGTAAGAATTCTGGATTTGAAGCGACAGAGATATTCCCTCGGATCCCTCGTTCTGAGAATACTTCCTCTACAACCTCAGCGACACGTTGGTTGGTACCGATCGGAACTGTGGATTTGACGACAAGCGTGTAATGTTTATTTGGTAGACAGACTTGTGCGACTTCTCTCGCGGCTTGTTCGACATGCCGCGTATCCGCCTCACCGTTCAGCTTCGGTGGTGTTCCGACAGCAATCAGGATTAGTTCTGCTTCCGGTACAACTTCCGCTACGCTCGGTGTGAAACGGATCGTATGCCACACTTCTTCAAGGAGATTCTGGATGCCGGGTTCATGGATCGGGCTTTTTCCTTCCTGCAACAGCGTTAATTTGCTTTCATCTTTATCCACCGCGGCGACATCATGATTGAGATAAGAGAGTACTACCGCTGTAGTCAAACCGACGTATCCTGTTCCTATAATTGCGATTTTCATTCTTTGCTATTTTCGTCTCCTTGCGTGAGTTCAGCAATCTCAAGAACTCTTTGAAGTCGTTCGGTAGTTGGATCGTAGCCATAGTTAATCTGCCGCATCAATTCGAGGGCTGCCATACGTTCTTGTGGGCTTTTAGAATGCCAATACGCTTTGTCAGCCTCATCGGCTTCTTCAAAGGAGGATAGTACAGAGAACTCTTCCTTATCCATCCTAAAAGTGTCAATTGTCCGCATTGTTCTTCTACTCCATCTACTTATTGCACCGCTGGTGGCTCAACTTTTTCCAACAGTCTATTGATAATATCTAAGCTTGTGATACCGTCGGCTTCGGCATTGAAGTTCGTCAGAATTCGGTGTCGGAGTACGGGTATCGCGACGGCTTTGATATCCTCATAAGCGACATGATAACGTCCGTGGAGAATCGCACGTGCCTTTGCTCCAAGGACAAGATATTGCGATGCTCTTGGTCCGGCACCCCATTGCACCCAATCCTGAATAAAATCAAGTGCGTCTGCTGTAGGCCGCGTCTGTCGGTTCAATTCCACGGCATAGTCTACAATCGCCTCAGCAATTGGGACTTTCCGGACGACCTGTTGTATTTGCAAGACTTCTTCACCTGTGATAACGGCTTTTATCTCCGGTTCATACGCCGCTGTTGTCGTCATGACGATCTCTTTCTCGGCATCTTTATCAGGATAATCAATCGTGATATGGAACATAAACCGGTCAAGTTGTGCTTCTGGTAACGGGTATGTCCCTTCTTGTTCGATGGGGTTCTGTGTTGCCAATACGAAAAACGGACGTTCCAATGCGTATGTTCTACCGCCTGCGGTGACCTTATATTCCTGCATGGCTTGTAAGAGTGCGGCTTGTGTTTTAGGGGGTGTTCGGTTAATCTCATCGGCGAGGACAATATTTGCAAATACGGGGCCTTTGATAAAGCGGAAAGCACGTTTCCCCGCTTCGCCTTCCTCAATAATATCAGTGCCGATAATATCAGATGGCATCAGGTCAGGCGTAAATTGGATGCGATTGAAAGGGAGTTCAAGGATCTGCGCGAACGTGCTAATTAGCAGTGTCTTGGCTAACCCCGGCACCCCGACGAGTAAGCAATGTCCCTGTGAGAAGAGAGCGATGAGAAGTTGCTCGGTGACTTCGTTCTGCCCGATAATTCGCTTTTTGAGTTCTGTTAAGATGTTATCTTTTGCCGTTTTTAAGGTTTCGGCGGCTTCCATATCAGTTGCGGTTTGCGTAGTTTGTGTATTATTTTGCATATTTTTGTGTTTAATCGTTTGAGACTTTCCACATTTGAAGTCCATCGAAATCGAAGTTGACATCAATGATTCGCGCGCCTGCGTCTTCAAGTTTTTGTCGGACGCGGTGTTCGCGTGTCGGTTCACAGTAAAACAGGAGGCATCCGCCGCCGCCGGCACCACACGCCTTTCCACCGGTTGCGCCATTGGTCATGGCAATTTTAAAGAGGCGATCAATCTGGTCATTTGTGACAGAGGGATGTAACTTTTTCTGGTTATTCCAATTTTCGGTGAGAAGTTCACCGAATTCCGTTAAGCGCCCTCGCATAAGTGCGGTTTTCGTTGCCTCGGCAGTGGTTTTGAGGGCTTCCAGTGCGTTGCGAACACTCGGTTCTTCGCTTTTATATGCGTCCGTCACGTTCTGATGGATACTACCAGAAAGTCGCGACTGCCCAGTGTAACAAAGCACGAGGTTTTTTTCAAGTTCGTAGCGGATATGGGGTGGGCATCTCAATGGCGAGGTTTTTACCTCTTCATCTTGGAACTCCATAAAATGGATGCCGCCGAGTGCACTCGCGTAATGGTCCTGTTTCCCGCCGAGTATCCCGAGTTCATGCCGTTCGATGGTACTCGCGAGTTCAGCATATTCGTATGGCAGATAGGTTGCTTCCTTAAGCGCGCCAAGGGCACCGACGAGTGCTACCCCCATTGATGCGGAGGTGCCTAATCCACTTCCTGGCGGTGCGGTGGATTGCGTGATGAGATCAAACCCGCCAATTTGTATGGACATGCGCCGCACAGCCGCCTTCACTAAGTCAATGTTTCCGTCATATTCCAGCTGACGGACATCATCTGCTTCGATGAAGGTGTCAAAATCCGCGGAATAGATACGAATGCTCTTATCCAAGATCCGTTGCAGTTCAACAGAATCGTCTTGTGTTATCTGCCGCTCACACCGAAGCGTTGCATAGGCGTATCGATTGATGGCCCCGTTAACAACGAGCCCCTTTGAATGCTCGGTGAAGAGGGCAACGTCGCTCCACCCGCCAGCAAAATCGATGCGGACTGGGGCTCTCGTTCGGATTAACATGACGAGTCTCCTGACATCAGTTTTTAACGAACGCGCTTGCAAAGCGTGCCTGGAAGCGATGCGGACAAAAAGTTGGAAAGGGTCCCCACAAATCATGCCTGTAAAAATTGGTATCAGTAATTGCGGGTAATAGCCCCGTGTTGGAATACGTTGTAAAGGCAGTCTCTATGGCAGAGATCTGCAGAGACTTCTATTGATAGGCGTAACATGAAAAAGCCGCAGCCATCCCTCTGTGTAGAAACGAGGCACAGCCTCGCGGCTTTTCCAAAAAACTGAGCGAAAAAAACCGCTGGTCTTAAGCAGCAGCGTCGCGAAGTTTCTTACCAGCTTTGAAAGCAGGGACGGTTTTCTCCGGGATGTCAATCGGTGCGCCAGTCTGTGGGTTGCGACCTGTACGGGCTGGTCGTTTTTTGGCTTCAAATGTTCCGAACCCAATGAGGCCGACGGAGTTGCCGTTGCTCAAAGCTTCGCAAATAGTCGCAGCAAAAGCATCAACGGCAGCGTTCGCATCTTTCTTGCTAAGTCCGGTCGCTTCGACGATACTGCTGACGACATCGTTCTTCGTTAATTTTGCCATGTTAAATGTTCCTCTAATTTTTGCCTGAATAAGTGAACGCTGCTTTTACCAACATCATTTGGAAATCGCACGCCTCCCGCCTCAGGCATAAAATGAATTTAACAAAAAACTAATAGTAATTATATTATACTATACAGATA
>VYCT01000258.1 GCA_009843785.1 Candidatus Poribacteria bacterium
CTACTAAATTGACACCTATGGTGCGGTTAGGAAACCGCACCTACCGGGGGTTGAAAGTGTGTATTTATTTTTGGAATTTACTATAAGTGGATCCTATTGAGACAAATAAAGTCAACTTCCTATCTCCCTATGCTTCTCTGCTCATCTCAATGAGATGCACGCCTTCAAGACCTGCGCGCACATCTTCATCATAACTTGTTACGATGACTTGGTGTTCTTCGGCGAGTTGATGGATGAAATCTACCATCAACGTTTTCCGTTCACCGTCTAAATGGAGGGTGGGGTCATCAAATACGAAGAAGCCTGGGTTGCCTAACACTTTGGCGAGGGCGACTTTGAAGCAGAGATATAAGAACATTTTTTCGCTACCACTAAGCAACATCAGACTCCGATCCGTGCCGTCTATGTTCAGCGAAGGGAGCAGGTGTTCGCGTTGTAAATCGACGCGTGTTTGTCCCCCGTTCCCACGAGAAACAGAAAAGAGTTGCATCTTTTCAAGCCAGTAATGCAATTCGTCTTCAGCAGGCTTGAGGATTTGCCGTTGGAGGGCTTCAATGGTCTTGTCAATTCCGGTGCAGGCGAGTTCTAAACTCAGGAGTGTCTTTTCAACTTTCGCTGCGTCTCTGTTTACACGTTGGAGCGCGCCGAGTCTATCTAAACGGACGGCTTCCTCCTGTTTGAGTTTCCCAAGTCGTTCACGCTCGGTATCAATCTGTGCCTTCAATTGCGGTTTGTCAAACGTTGTGAGGGTATCCGAAGGGGTCTGTTCGCTCTGTTGGACACCTCTCTCACCCAACCGCAATGTAAGTGCTTCAAGTTCAGTCTGAATCTTATCAATGTCCTTGGCGCGTTGTTGAAATTGGGTTGAAAGTGCTTGCAAAGTCTGGAGGCGTTGTTCAAGTTCACGCCGACTCTTTAAATTCTCAGTTTCAGTTTCTAAGGCTTGTTTGTGTGTTTCCAACTCGGCACTGCGTTGCGATTTCTCTTTCTCTTTTTCATCTACAATCCGTTGCACGACTTCTCGTTCAACCTGCTGATAACAGGTCGGACAGTGCTGTTCGTCACTCTCAATGAGTGTTCGGAGCGTATTACATACGTTTGCCAAGGCTGCGATTTCGGATTCAAGACGACCGGTCTGTTGTATGAGTTCATCTCGTTTTGTTTCTAATCCCGAAGCTTCCTGAATCGCAGTTTCGATGGTCGTTATCATTTCTCGGAGCTGCCCAATATCGTTAAAACCGCCCAATGCCTCATTCTGCTGTTGTGTAAGGGTGTCCAATTGTTTTTGTAGGCGGCTCTGATGCTGCACCCACTCTGCGATAAGTGCGGCATCGCCGGTCTCAGCACCATAAGCGGCTTCCAAGTCTTTTAACTTTGCTTCAATCCGTGTGATCTCGGCTTCGTTTACATTCTGTGCATTGAACCGTAAGCTATTCTGATGGGCGCGGATTCTGCCCTGTTCACGTTTCGCGATCCGACGTGTGTCAATGAACCGCTGCCGGACCTGTATGAGTCTGTCAATACCGAGGAGGGTATGGAGGATATCGCGCCGCGTGGTGGACTGGCGCGCAAGAAATTCAAAAATTTCGCCTTCACGGAGGAAAGTCGTAAGGGCGAGTTGTTCGTGCATAATACCGAACCGTTCTTGCAACAATGCCTCTGTTACCCGGACCCGTTTCTCATCGAAAAGTACCTGCCACGCGCCGTTTTTTTCGCTACGGAGCTGGATACGTTTACCCGTCGCTCTGAAGAGTTGGTAGCGTTCGTCATTGACGACGAATTGGAGCCCTGCAGTGCCGCTATAGGCTTTCGCACTCTTAATGGCTGAAGCATCAACGCGCGGTACAATCGGTTTCCCCGTCAGCGTGAAGAAAATAGCGTTGACGAGCGTACTTTTTCCGCTGAAATTGGGACCAAAGATGAGATTGATGCCGTCATGCAGCTCAAAATCTTGCTGTTGGAAACAACCGAAAGCCTTAAGGCGTATCCGCTCGAGCAGCATATTAGTTGCCCCTTTTCTCATGGATAAGATCGTAAAGCATTTGGGCTCTGACTTTTTCGCGTCCGTTTTTTAGGGTGAATTCAAACGCGTTGACAATCGCTTCAAGTTCAGCGGGACCTAAAGTCCTATACTTCTCCTCGCGCCGAAGAAGTGCCTCAATTTCTTTTCTGTAGATATTCAGCGTTTCATTTTCAAGGGAGATGTCCATATCAGTGTCCATTATCTGAGCAATATTAAGAAATAAATTTTAGGGTTTCGGGAAGGATGGAAGCACAAGAAGGGTGGAAGAAACACCGTGTCCGCTATTTTCCAACCTTCCATACTTCCATACTTCCAACCTTCCAAGCAATCTTTAGATTTTCGTTTTGATCTGCATCAAGCGTTCGGCAGCTTCAGCGAGGATATCATCCGCCATGCTGAACATAAATCTGAACTTTGTTTTGCCAAGATGCGGTCGACTGTAGAAACTGGAACCGGGGACACCGCCGACACCGATTTCCTTCACTAACCAGTGCGCAAAGGTTGTATCATCTGGAAACCCAAAACCGGTAATGTCCGTCATAATGTAATATGCGCCCTCCGGTTGATGGCAAAGGAAACCAGCTTCTGTGAGGTCATTCACGAGACGTTTGCGATTTCTATCATATTTCGCGACCAAATCTTTATGGTAACTTGGTGGCAGATTGAGGGCGACGACACCAGCCCGCTGAAGCGGATGCGGCGCGCCGACGGTGAGGAAGTCGTGCATTTTGCGGATCGCATTGGTTAAAATCTCGGGTGCGACGACATAGCCCAACCGCCATCCTGTCATAGAGTACGCCTTGCTCAACCCGGACACGGTAATCGTCCGATCCCGCATCTGTGGCAGAGCGCCGATGCTGATATGCGGCTTTTCATCGTAGATCATGTGCTCGTAGATTTCATCGGTAATCGCGAGGCAGTCATACGCACAGCAGAGATCGGCAATCTCTTTCAGTTCGTCAAGTGTAAACACCTTGCCGAGGGGGTTGTTTGGGGTATTTATGACAATCGCTTTTGTGTTAGCAGAGAAGGCATCCTGGAGTTCGGCAGGATCATAAGTAAAGTGGACGGTACCGTCAGGGGCTGATGTCTCTTGCAATGCGACATAGATCGGTTTGGCACCAGAGATGATCGTATCCGGTCCGTAATTCTCGTAAAAGGGTTCAAAGATGATAATCTCGTCGCCAGCGTTGATGATTGCGAGAAGCGAGGAAAGCATGCCTTCCGTCGAACCGCAGGTGACAGTAACGTTTTTATTCGGGTCTGTCGGGATGTCGTTAAAGGTCGTCATCTTCTGTGCGATTGCTTCTCGAAATGACGGTGCGCCCCATGTGATGCTATACTGATTATATCCTTCTTGGATCGCTTCAATCGCGGCGGCTTTGACTTCGGGAGGCGGTTGGTAGGCTGGCGTGCCTTGAGAAAGGTTAATCGCGTTGTAGCGCAGACAGAGCTGCGTCATGCCACGGATGACGGATTCACTGAAACGGGTAGATTTGTCTGAGAGTTTAGATTGTAATGAAATTTTGGACATCCTCTCTCAATGTTAATACACAAGAATATACCAGGACTTACGCAAAATCGGGGAATTACACCTATTCCGAGGCGGTAGGTGCGGTTAGGAAACCGCACCATAGGTGTCAATTTAGGGATATTTTGCGATATTTGGTGCGCCCCGATCATAGATGCCGCCCCTACGGGGAAACCTGGTTTTTGGCGGAGACACATTTCTACACAGATGCCGTTCCTACGGAACTCAAGAGAGGTTTGAAGTCATCAAGGTTTCCGCGTCGTATCCGGTTCGGTTAGGAAACCGAACCTACCGGATCTGGGTACCCAAGCGGTTATTTTTTCTAAAATTGACACTTATGGTGCGGTTAGGAAACCGCACCTACCAGGGAATTGCGTAAGTCCTATATACTACAACTCGGTTTTGCAACTCAAAATGACACCATCGTCTAAGGGGATATCGACAGAATGTAGTGTTGGTGTGTTAAAGACGAATTCAACATAGTCTGGCATTTCGTCGCGCATGGTTACCGTATCATCAGCGACGATTAAACCCCCGGGGCGGATGTTCGGCAACGCCAATTCGAGGTAGCGTCGATATTCGTGCTTCTCCGCGTCAAGGAACACCAAGTCAAAGGTTGCGTTACATTTCGGGATTTCGTCGAGTGCGTTTCCGATGCGTATCTCAACGATACTGTCCAAACCGACTTCCTGAAGGTGTGCCTTTGCTTCAGCTGCCCGTGTCGGATCAAACTCCAGTGTGATGAGCCTACCGCCTGTCCTTTTCAGAGCTGCGGCGATCCAGATTGTAGAGTATCCGTTACTTGTTCCGACTTCAAGGACGTTTCGCGCCTGAATGGATTGGATAAGAATAGCGAGAAATTGCCCGTTCTCGGGCGCGATATTGGTATACTGTTTAGCGGTTTTTTCGAGCCGTTTTAAAACCGGTTCGTATTGTTCCATAGTGTTTCAAGACTTAACGATAAGGGGAGAGGCGACAAAAATTGCCGCCTCATTTGCGTTATTCAGTTAGCGAAGTCTCTTAATTTTGCCCCAAGACGTGGCGAGTTTGTCCTTCGGATTAACAGCCAAGAACTCGTCAGCCCCCATCTCCATGCTCTGTGCCATTTCATCATCAGAAAGCGCACGGTTCCAGAGGCGCACCTCGTCAACCATACCGGGCCATGCTTCACCCGACCATGTACCGATCTGAATTCGGCTTGTAGCCCCTGCAGGTGCTACTGGATTATTAGAGTCCTGCTCGTGGGTTCCTTTACCATCGACGTAAATTTTGACCTTGCCTTTGTTGTCGGATGTGTGGGTATAGGAGAGGTAATACCATTTACCGGTATCCAAGCCGGTTTTGTTATCGTTAATGTCCAAGAACCCACCGCCGGCACCGTTTGTCCAGACCTTGATACCGTTTTGGGGGTTCATCCCGTAGCCGAATCCGATGTGTCTTCCGCCACCGCCCATACGGGTGCCGAAAACAATAGCGTGTGCACTTGGCAGTCGGTTGAGATTAACCCACGCGGCTTGTGTGATTTCATCTTCGATGTGGAAAACTGCGTCATCTTCAATAGCGACAAAATCGCTGGATGCGCTAAATTCGAGGGCTTTCCCAAATTTGCCATCGACCCATTTTGCGCCGCCGTTGAGTTCACCGTCAAAGCCGTTTTCTGAGAAATCTTCGGTTGCTTTACCGTTCCCTTCGTCAAGCGGCATGTACAGGACAAGTCCTTCCAGTAAATCGGCAGTGGCAAAAGTGGTGCATACCGATATAAGGAACAAGATTAGAAATAGTTGTTTCATAAGTTGCCTCCATAGAGATCGTAATTAGTTATGTATAATATTACCACAAATCATGCGAGTTGTCAAGAATTCGCTATTATAGGCAGGAGATTCAGTTTTAAGGAATTACCAGATTTCGCGTCTTTTTGTTGAGGATCCGGTGCCCCTTCCCAGTAACGGGTGGGGACCCCGGTTGCAAACCGCACCTACCGGGTCTGGATGCCAAAAAATGTATCTATTGGAACAGCAGCCAACTCCTGCCGGGTAGATTGGCACGAAACACCTCTACATTTCCACGGTCTGCCATCGTGACATAGCAGGTGCGTCCATCTGGTCCCCCGAAAGCGATATTCGTGCAGAGCTTACCTGTTAACTGTACTTCCAGTAACACCTCGCCTGCGGGTGATAATTTTGCGATCGTCCCTTTGCCGTGCCGAGTGATATAGAGATTGCCCTCAATATCGCACCGCATCCCGTCCATATTGAAATCAGGGAACTGAATTAGTAACCGTTTGTTGCTAATTTCTCCTTCCGGTGAGAGATCATAAGCCCAGACATTGCGTTGTGCGGATTCGTTGACGTACAGTATTTTTTCATCGGGACTCACTTCAATCCCATTTGTAGTCCCCATGTCGGGTTCCAAGAGCGTTACCTTTCCATCGGTATCCACGCGCCAGATTTGTCCGGTTGAGGCGCCCCAATTCGGATCGCTGGCGTAGAGCATATCGTTCGCGCCGATAGCGAGATCGTTCGGCTGATTCATTGTCGGTTCGTGGGCATGGACACTGATTTCCCGTGTGGTCATATCCACTTTGAGGACATTGTGGTTGGTATAATCAGCGATGAACATGAAGCCTTCGCTGTTGAAACGGATACCGTTGCCAATGCTACCGGGCGGCAGTTCCACAAACACACTTGCAGTCCCATCAGGTGTAACCTTACCGATGGTGTGCTGTTGTTGGTAGTTGACGGCGTATAGGTTGCCTACTGCGTCACAAGCGGGTCCCTCAATCCCAGACGTAAACCCGTTGACGGGTGTAAATTCTCGACTCACAAAAAGTTCTTCATTCATTTTTTAGCTCCCTGAATTGAGTTTGTACTACAAAGTACAAACACGCCGGTATATGCGTGTGCGAAGTTCCGTCCCCCAATGGGTGCGAACTCTGAATTCCCGAAGAACCCGATAACAGGTAGCCCCGGAAATTTTTCTTGGATAACGCTAATGTCGTGATTTTCGGTGCCATAAAGCCCCTTGCCACGCCCTAAGCAGTTAAAGTAGAGCCCAAAGGCGGGGGGTTGCTCCCGGGTTTTCTCAGCCAATTGTGCGATGATTACCTGAATTTCTTCTGCAGCGGCAAGCGGGTTTCGCAGATGGAACTGGACCAACTGTCCCTCTTTTACTTCTTCGGATATAGCGATAGCAGCATGTTGCTCATTAATACCGACAAGATTGCGAATCAGAAAATCGCCGCGCGTTGGATTTTCGTTGGTATCATCCATTGCAATCCCGACGAAAACTGTGCCGCCCGACCGGCGAATATCGTCCTGCGTTAGTAGTTGCAAGGCGCCCTTAAAGTTTTCTAACGCCGGTTCGCCGTCCAACTCAAAGATGACGCGTCCGTCGGCTTTTGTGACCTCACGCGGTTTGCCAATAGGTTGACAGCCCTGTGCGACCCCAATTTCCGTGCTGAAATTTCCGGTTAAGAGGAGTCCCGCAACACCGCCCTCCGTTGCTTGTTTGTCTTTCCAATGGTACATCTGTGCGCCGGTTCCATCGCCCGAAACAGCGGCACCGACAACAGGAAGGGAAGCACCGTCGTCACCGATATGCTTTATGAGCTCGGCCGGATTCACGGTACGAATATCTGGAAAAATCACCAGAAGCGAACCATCGCGCAGTTGTGTTTGAATACTTTCCTGTATCTGTTCGCCTACCTCGGATTCCGTTCCTTGTGCAGTAAAAGAGACTGCGGAAAGGTGTTCACCCCGGAGCACCATCACAGCAAGGGTCGGTTCTTCTTCAAACTCACCCGCCGAAGTCAAGACGCTCATTCCCGTGCACCCGACGAGTTCCTCACAACCGGAGTTGGCGTGAACCGCTTGATATAACTGTTCATAGTCCGTTTGATAGTTAATGGTTGCAAAGACGATGGCGATGTCGGCTTTAGCGATACCGGCGTTCCCCATTGCAAGGCGTGTTGCGTGCTCTGCTGCTTCCGCTGTGGAGAGGTTATGTGAATGTCCCACACCTACATGAATCATTTTTTCTCACCCCCCTTTTTCTTTTATAATACAGTACCTACGCGAAAACGTCAACAAATAGCTTTAACGGGAAAAAAGATGCATGAAAATAGGGTCTGTGATATACTAAATTATCGAATCTATTTACGGTGGGTTGAAGGATTCACCATAGTTCAGAGCAGCCTACGTAATCTGGAGGAAATGGAATTTGTCAGCCGAACTTCTTAATGGTAGTCGCCTTGCGCAGCGTGTCCGGAGCCGGATCCGGCGAAAACTCAAAAAACTTACATTTACCCCTGGACTCGCTGTTGTGCAAGTCGGCGATGACCCAGCATCAACGCTCTATATCAAACACAAACAACGCGATTGTGAGAAGGTTCACTTTCATTCCGAAGTCCACCGCCTACCAGCAGACATTACCCAAGAAACCCTCATTGAGCATATTGAAACCTTGAATGCCCGACCGGATATCCACGGGATGTTGGTACAAATGCCGCTGCCGGTGTCAATAGATAAAGCGGCAGTTATCGATACAATTACGCCGCACAAAGATGCGGACGGATTAAATCCGGTTAATTTAGGGAATCTTCTTATTAACCGCGAGGGTGTGACACCGTGTACACCAACGGGTATCATTCGGCTTATTGAATTGACGGGTGAAAAGATTGAAGGCAAACATGCGGTGTGTATTGGTAGAAGTCCACTTGTCGGAAAACCGGTGGGCTTGATGTTGTTGAACCGTAATGCAACGGTTACCTATTGCCACTCTCGAACAGCGGACCTCAAAGCAGAAGCCCAGAAAGCGGATATTCTTGTGGTCGCTATCGGCAGCCCTGGATTCATCACTGCGGATATGGTAAAACCGGGGGCGATCGTCATTGATGTCGGTATTAATCATGTAAACGGACGGGCTATGGGTGACGTTCAATTTGAGGAAGTTAAAGAAGTGGCTGGATTTATCACACCGGTTCCGGGGGGCGTGGGTCCTATGACGCGCGCAATGTTGTTAGAAAACACGCTGAAATTAGCGATTGGAGGCTAAAATATGGCATTTCCAGGATTTGAGTTGAAGGATAAAGTGATGTTAATTACGGGTTCAGGCAAAGGCATCGGTAGAGGCATAGCGCTTGCCGCTGCACAGATGGGTGCGAAAGTCATTTTGAACAGCCGTACGCCGTCTGATCTTGAGGAAGTCGCGAACGAGATTCGCGACAACGGTGGTGAAGCGGAGCCCGTCGTGTTTGACGTTAGTGATCTGTCAGAGGTTGCTCAAGGTGCGCAAGCAGCGATTGACGTGTGGGGTAGAGTGGACGTGCTTGTTAACAACGCCGGTACGAACCGTCCGAAACCGGCACTCGAGTTAACCGAAGAGGATTGGGATGCGATCTATGATCTGAATCTCAAAGGCCTGTTCTTCTTGACGCAGACGCTTGTAAAACCGATGATAGCGCGCGAAAGCGGGAAGATTATCAATATATCTTCAACGATGGGATTGGTAGGCGGTCCGCTGCGTACTGCCTATTCTGGCAGCAAGGGTGGCGTTGTTTTGTTAACGAAAGGGCTTGCAGTTGAATGGGCGCCGCATAACGTCACAGTGAACGCTGTTGCGCCTGCGTTTACACGGACCCCGCTGGCGGATGTGCTCTTGCAACGTAAAGAGTTTTATGAAGATGTTGTCCGCCGTATTCCGATGGGACGTGTCGGCGAGGTAGAGGAAGTCGTTGGTGCTGTGCTATTTTTAGCATCAGATGCCGCGAACTGGGTGACGGGTCAGACAATCGCAGTCGATGGTGGCTGGGTTGCGTGGTAATTCACGCGATTCAGCGAACTCACATTAATGCGACTCAAGTTTGCACCCAATTCTATAAATAGCGTCCTTAAGGTAGGACGCTTTCTTTTGGCGGGATTTACGTATTGTTAATTTATCTTCAAGCAAGATTGATAAACTTTGTGTGAGTCCCCTTAAAAACTAAACAATAAACAGATAGAGGCAACTCTACTCTGGAGGAATACACATGAGAAACTTTCTTGTGCTTGCAAGCATCGCTATATTGGTTCTCAGCCAGTTTGGTTGTTCTTCTGATGAGGAGCAGACAGAGGTCGAGAATCCTGCGGTGATTGATGAAGCATCAGCATTTAGTGGCGCGCCGCTCTTAGGCGATGTTGTCCTCGAAAATATGTATGAGGATGAAGCGCGACAGCTGACAGATAAAACACCCGTCCAAATTGTCACAGTTATAGAAGGTACAAACAGGGTTGTCCTTAATGCCCAATTCCGTGGGATTCGAGATTTCGGGCTCGGGTATGCGATCTATGAATTTGAACTCATGGATGAAATCGCTGAAGCGATGGGTGGCATCGCCCAGGGTATGTCTGGAAGTCCGGTTGGTCCCCCTGGACGCATTATGGGGGCACTTGCTTATGTTGATGCCTTCGCTAAGGCGCCCACTCGCTTTTGGGTAACGCCAATTGATGCGATGGAAGCTGCGATCCACCACCAAACTTTTGGTGAAATGTTGGCAGCAGAACGTGCCCCAGCAGCACCAGGAGGTGGTATCCAAGCGGCATATACACCCGTGAAAACCCCGCTAACGATCTCTGGGATACAACCGCATAGACTTGAACAGCTTTCATCACATCTGGAAGGCTCGCGCTTCGATTTTCTCCAATTATTTGCCGATATTGCGGATGCGCCGGCAGCCCCGCCAACGGTGACGACAAGGCTCGCTGCTGGCGATATGATCGGTGTTGCCGTATCGACAGGCGATGTCGTCAACAGCATTGGTTTTGGAACGGTGACACAGGTCTATGACGACGGCACATTTGTAGCGTTCGGACATCCGATGACGCTTGCTGGCAAGTCAGCATTACCGGTTTATCGCGCCGTTACCAACGGTATCGTTTCCAACTTACAGATACCCTACAAATCTTCATCTGCTTATGGAAACCCCATCGGAACCATCACCAAGGACCTCACGCCGGCAATTGTTGGTGAACTGGGTACGGTGCCGTCAATGATTCCGGTGAAGGTTACTTATCAAGCAGGCAACGGTCCCGTAGTAGAGAAAAATCACAAGGTCGCCTACGGCCAGGAATCGTTCTTACCCATTGTTGTAGCCCTCACGATGGATTCTATCCGGCAGGAGATTAGTTCTGCCACAATAGACGGGACTATCACGCTCAAGTTCAAAGAGACGGAAACTGTCTACACGGAATCGTTTCGGAGTGCCTCCTCGGATCCGTTTTTCGATGTGCTGCTAAACGTTGATCGACTCGTCTATTCTTTCACAGACACACTCGCGAACAATGCTGGACAGGCAACATTGGCAGATGTGTCAATTTCCATCCACGACAAACCGCAGATTATGTTGGCGGATATTCACAAGGTTATTGTTCCGGAGGAAGGGATTACACCTGGTGAAGACCTGACGGTTTCTGTGGTGCTACTTCCACACTGGAGTGCAGCGGGTGACGAGCGGACGATTCAGAGAGAGGTTACACTTGAGGTTCCAGAGGATTTCCCGGCAGGCGATGCACTCCTCACTGTAACTTCTGGGAACGCTTTCGGTTCTCCCGATCCGTTCTTTGGTCCTGATTTCTTTGACTTCGGTGAACCAGGCGAAGAACCAAAGCCGTTGCCTGAGAATCTGGACGAATTCATCAAACAGATGGAAGAAGCACAGATAGATCCAAGCGAAATCACAATAACGCTTGCGTCGTTGGGACCGCCTCCAGACGCGTTTCCGCCTGAAGAATTCCTACCACCAGACACTTTACCACCAGGCATTTTCCCACCAGAAGGCCTACCGTTCCCTGAAGATGGTGAAATGCCTGAAGATGCGGAAGCACCTGAAGACGGTGAGATGCCCGAAGATGGTGAGATGCCCGAAGACGATGAAGCACCGCCTGCAGATGGTGAAGCACCGCCTGAAGATGATGAAATGCCGGGAGATGGTGAAATTCCACAAGATTTACTATTTCCTGAAGACTTTCCACCGTTAGATGGATTCCCATTTCCACCGGATTTTGAACCTCCACCGTCTGTCGAAATTACCATTAACCTCGAAGGTTTTATTGTGATAGGTTTCAAAGAGGCATCCGTCACAATAGCGGGTGAAGAAATGGTAGACGAAATGATTCCTGAAGAAATCGTTGATGAAATGCTGCCAGAAGCAATTGGGGAACCCGTGGCACCAGTAGAACCCGCGGAGCCTGCGGAACCCGCGGAAGAGGAATAATTCCGAAGGAAACGTAGGGGTTGGGTAACCCAACCCTACGATCTACAAGTGTAAACTTATTTTCCGAATTTACTATAATTACGCACAAACTGGAAGTTTATGCTACAAGTTGTGTGGGCAGGTCCTTGGGGCCTGCCCATATTTTTTATAGCAAATCTAAATAGATACCCAATACGCACAAACTGGAAGTTTATGCTACATGCCGACGGTTTTGCGTTCTACATAACATCGGACAATATCAATAATCAGTGCTATATCGTTTCGGGCAGATTCGAGTGAAGTATAGCACGTTTCGCCTTTCGTGATGCACGCGTGGAAGTGGCGTAGTTCGCGAACAAATGCGCTCTCCCATTCAATCGCAGGGGTTTTACTATATGTCGTGCCATCGGTATCTATCCCGTGTATAGTTACCTCTGACAGGATACCTCTCGAAAAGCCGGTAGGGTAGGAAACAAGTACCCGTTTGTTATCACCGTAGATTTCCAACGTCTCTTTAAAGTCCCATAGATCTGGTAAGTCTACCCATGTCGCGACACAGCGTGCGCCGTTCGGATAGGCAAACACAATGCTCACGCCACGTCCATCAGACCAAACTTCAGCACTAATGACTTCGCTCGGTGAGCCGAGCATGACCCGTAAGCTATAGATGTCGTGAATCATGCTGCCAGCGAGTAGGTAGAACACCCGTGCTGCTTTGTTGTACATGTCGCTTTCAATGTTTATTTGTGATAGGATATCACCGATAGCTTCCGCTTGTGCTTTCTCACGCGCTTCGCCTGCGGGCTTAAATGCCTCCGGCGGCACATCGTTGAATCGCTCGACATCAAACTGGCTCAGGTGTAAACTGTTATTCGGATGGAGATGATTGATCTGAACAAAGCGATAACTGTCCATGGTATCGACTTCGCGCTTGGCGAATTGGAAAGCGGGATCATGGACCTTCATATAACCGGCTTGTGCGACAGTCCCGACTCTCCGTTGTGCAGTTAGCATGGCATCCATTTCTTGGAGTGAGAAGCAGACCGGTTTCTCAATAAAGACATGTTTCCCGGCTTCAAATGCGGCGAGTGCGACTTCCGTCTTGGGGTCGCCGTGGCAGAGTAGCACCGCGTCCACATCTGTGGCTAACAATTCCGTGTAATCTGTTACGAATTGCGGCACATGGAAACGTTTTGCGACTGCTTTCGCAGCCCCGTGAGAGAGATCACAGACGATTGGCACTTCAAATTCACGATGGAGTGCGGTAAGATTGGGGAGATGATGTACCTGCGCGATCGCGCCACACCCGATAACACCTATTCGTACACGACTCATAGTTTTAACCTCCAGTAGATAACGCTTTCGATATGCGTTTATCGTATCACGTACACGAAATAGATGCAATTTTTAGTTTTTAGTTATCGGTTGTCAGTAAGCGTTGCGATCGGGAGATCGTACAGGAAGAACGGAAGGCGGGAGGGGTGGAAGGTGGGGCTACATTTGCAGGACGCTATAAGTGAGCACACTGTGTGGGAAGGGTGGAAGAGTGGGAGGCAAGGTTTGTGTTATGGAAAATTTGACAATAAATGTGAAAACCTACATAATAAAGCGATAAAGTCAGTCGTAAGATGGAGGTTATGGATATGGATATGGCAATTATTCCGTGGGAAATGGTACTTCTGTGTGGGTTATCTGTATGTGTGGGATGGGGGATACGTGGCAATTTTGGACATGAATACGGTGCAGCACTCGCGGGTGCGCTTGGCGCGATGGCAATCGTCCTGCTTTCAGGACGAGAGGATTGGTGGCGGCATGTTCACTACTTCGCGCTGTTCGGTGCGATCGGCTGGTCCTTCGGTGGGAGCATGTCCTATATGATGGTTGTCGGGTATAGCCATTCACCGCAATCGTTGACCGTCCTTTATGGATTCGCGAATTTATTCGCTATCGGTTTCTTGTGGGCAGCTTTGGGGGGTGCGGGAACTGCGCTGCCTGCGTTTCTGACGCAAACCCAGCTGTCTTTATTGTTTGCACCGGTCGCTGCTGTATTTATCGGTTGGTCGCTCCAAGCGGCGATCATCGACTGGGTACTTGCCCCAAAACGGATGCAACGGCACGAAAGTCCGTTGTATTGGTACGACACGGATTGGGTGGCGGCATTGGTAGCGATCGTCGCTGCACTCATCGTCGCGCTGTTCCGTGAGGGTTTGGATATGGGTACGAACCTCGTGCTGTATCTGGGTATCAGTTGGTTCGGTGGGTTTCTGTTGCTTGTCAATGTTTGCCGCCTCCGTATGACTCCACCGCGAGGGGACAACTGGGCAGGGTGTGTGGGTATGGTCATTGGGGTCTTAGCGTACTGCTGGCGTTATGAACTCAGCGGTGTCGCTTTTGCTACACTCATGACGGGCTTCGGTGGTGGTATTGCGTTTTCGTTTGGACAATTATTGAAACTTATCTACATCTGGATAGGTAACAAGACGCATTGGCACACGAATTGGCACAGCGTCATGGAGCAGACGCAAGGCTTGTTATTCGGGCTTGGGATCGCAATACCGTTTGGTCTCCTGGTTAACAAAGCACCGCTGTTAGAAACAACCCCGAATTTTCCGCAGTGGACAGAGATATTCGCTGTGTTCAGTGTGCTAATTCTATTGACCTACGTCAATTATCGGAAGGCAGCGGGAACATGGGTAGACTTGGTTGAGGGGTTACCTGAACGATTTTTCGGATTGCCTGTCGTCGGTTGGTTCCGACATTCAAGGGGCTGGATCGGATGGTTTGAACTTTTCTATATGGGTCTCGGTATCGCTTGTGTCTATCTTCTGTCAGTGCATTTCCGCGAACCGCTTGCTTTCATTCCGACGAGTTGGTTAGGGAAGGGGCAGCTCCTCTTTTTTGTATTTATATGGTGGGTGGTTATCTTCAACTTTGAACGTGCTTTAGTCGGTTTCAGTCCACATCGTCTGACGACAGAAGGTGTGATTACGCTTAACGCGATTATTTGTACTGTTCTGATGGCACTGGGGCCACAGATGGTTCCGAAACAGACAGGGAGTCTCTTTAATTTCAATGACTGGGTTTGGCAGACATTAATCTGGGGTATAGTTGTGTTGATAGGGACGACTGTCGTCTTCTGGGGTATCAAGCATCTGCTCTACGGAAAAGAACATGCCGGCGGCGCAGCCCTCCACATCCGCTTCGGATCGGATTCTAATGCGCCGAAGGCGAAACCGAAGGCGGGAGAACAGCATCCTTAGTCATATTTATAGTAGAGCCCGTAATTATTTGCACACGTTTTGAAGAGACAGGCAATGAATTGCCCTACTACAAACGCTGCTTGGTAAGGAACAAGTGTATAAGTAATTTCAAAATCTACTATAACATTGTTTCGGTTTTTCTAAAAAGGTTGTCAGGACTTCGGAATTGTGTTATAATTTTTCTATGATTTCTGATATCCCTCGCGTATGCTAAAAGGAACACGAAATAATGAATAAAGAAGACCTTATCCTCCAAAAACTTGAATCCATGGACGCTGATCTGCAAGTTGTCCGTTCTGAGGTGAAGGATGTCCGTTCTGAAATGAGCGATAGGATGGACAAAATAGAATCTAAATTAGAAGACGTAAATGCTGAACTCAGAGACATGCGAGATGATGCATCCGAAATGAAAGTAAATCAAGCAAAACAGGCGGGGGATTTACATACTTTGGAGGCCAAAATGGATGGTAAACTCCAGACGTTGGACTCCAAACTTGATGGTCTTATCGAAAATATGCGCGATCGAAAATTAGAGACGAACGAGCGTTGGAAAATTGGGGGTATCATTGTTTCGTGCGGGGTTGCTGTCTTGTCTCTTATCCTTTCCATTCTCACACGGATCGGCCGATAGAAATTACGCTCTCACGACAGTAACCACCGTATTGTCCTAACTGTCCGCTTGTCTCTGTCGATATATCTGTCCACCTTTGACGACGACAACGGGTTCCAATTTCTGTTTGCCGATTTTCGCTACACCGCGCGCATCTACCAATTGGAATTCACCTTCGCGCAGTTCAAAAACCACGGCATCACCCCATGCGTCAACAGCCAATGTTCCGACCTGTCCCGGCATCAATATGGTTTCAGCGGGGATACTCGTCACCTTGGCAAGTGCATCGTCGAGCGACATACCGAGATAGAGGAACTTGTTAACGACATTCACGAGGTCATAAACGGGACCGTTGACGTTGTAGACGTGTAGATCGGAGGAGATGGTTGTCGGTTCAACGCCTTGTGCCATCGCTTTTTGAACGACATCCCAACTGAAAGAACCCGCACCGTGTCCAACATCAAAGATCACACCGCGTTCCATCGCTGCGTGGACAGAGTCTCGGATTTTGCCGTTTTCATCTAAAATACCGCATTCCATATCGTGAAAGCAGTGCGTTAGAATATCGCGTTCACCCATCAGTGCCAGTATATCGTCAATAGACGCACACCATGCGTCTTGTGGATGCACCATTATCGGGAGTCCTGCAGCATCGGCGGCTTCACGCGCCCTGTGCAACGGTAACATCTGTGCCCTCGCGCCGACAATACTCTCTCGTGTCAACCGGACTTTGACCCCCAGAATGATGTCGCGATGTTGTTCAATCATTCGGCACGCTTTTCCGACATCTGCATAATCGGGGTTTTCTAACTCGCCAATTTCCTGCGTGAGCATGCCCTGTGATGAAATATTCAATTGTGCAAGGATGCGCGTGTCGCTCACGTCAATAACGTATTTACGGAACCCGGGAAACGTGTCTGCGCCTGCTGAACCGGCATCAACGACTGTTGTCGCACCGCGTGCCAAGCACGTCGGATCGGGTTCAATTCCGAAATGGCTTACCCCGTAGAAGACATGCACGTGTAAGTCGATAAGACCGGGTGTGACGAAACATCCGGCTGCATCCAATACCTCCCTCGCTTCGGATGTCGGTATCTCGTTGCTGATTGCTGAGACGCGTCCGTTTGCGAATGCCACATCTTTGCGCGCATGGATGCCCTGCGCGGGATCGACGACAGTTCCATTTTTTATGACCAGTTCGTAGTTCATGCGGGATGCCTCCATATAGAAAGCAGGCGTGCTTTGATGGATGAAGATTAAAAGATTAATTCGGTAATTCTGATCTCTTTTCCGTCTGAATCGCGGAAAACGCGGAGAACGCGGAGAACACGGAAAAGGCTACGCTAACTTCTACATCGCTTTTCCTAAGAGATAGGGGTTGTCAGAAAAACAATATCTTCCTTCCGCGTCCTCTATGTCTTCCGTGCCTTCCGTGATTCAGACGACAAGAGAATCCACCTCACACAAGAAAACAGAAAACAATATGTCTATGATTCGCAAATTACCGCAATATTTTCTTACGCTTCATCAAACCGCACCTACCCGGGATTAAGTTTTGCTTGTTAGTGTGTGCTTGCGCGATTTGTGATCGGACACCAGCGTGCCATCAGTAGGTAATCAAACAGTGCCGATTCTGCTTCGCGGGTGTCGATGCGCTTCAGGGCGTGGATCGTGTTGTCTCGGACATAGCGATCTTCGTCCCAAAGGGCTTTCGCGAGTACCGGTACTGCGGCGTTTGCGGCGGGTCCAATCTGTGCCAATGCCAGTGCTGCTTCAAAGCGTGCTTGTTTGTCGTCATCGTCTGCAACCATATCGGTGAGGTGCGGCACTGCAGGTGCGGCGGTTGCACCGAGGCTTCCAAAAGCTTCAGCGAGATAGCGGCGGACTTCAGCGCATTCGTCTTTCGTCCGTTCCATCAACGCCGGAATAGCCGGTTCCGCTGCGTCCCCTATCTGTGCTAAGGCATAACAGGCTTCGATCCGAACGGCGTCCGCAGTGTGTTGTAATGCTTCACCCAAGGCAGGGACCGCGGATGCACCGACTGCGGCCAATGCGTAAGCTGCCATCCGTCGGGTGGATCCGTTCTCATCACCCAACACCTCAATTAGTTGCGGAACAGACGGTTCGCCGATCGCGCCGAGTGCGTATGCAGCGTTCAAACGGACAGGTTCATAATCATCACGTAACGCTTGGATGAGGTGCGGTACCACCTCTGCAGCGGATTCGCCTAACGCACCGAGTTCATCAGCGGCGCGGGAACGGACAAACGGATCATCACCACCTAAGGCTGTGATACGGTCTGTGAGATTTCCATTGGCTGGCTGTGTGGCATCTCCGTTGGCCTCGCCTGCCATCCAGTTCCAAATATGCCGCCATGTGCCTTGATGCGCTGGGGTCGCTGGGTTGATGTCTTCGGATGTCCACTGTGGATTGGTCACGTTCCACTCTGGTGCTTGGGGTGCGTCCATCCGGATGAATTGGAATTTCATCATATAACGCGTCTTGTCCGTCTGGTTCGCCATGGCGCGATGCCAGAGGTCAAAGTGGATAATCGTTAGCGTGCCAGCCTCGCCACTGAGTGCTAATTCACCGTCGTTGGCTTCGGTGATTCGGGTGCTGTAATACTGCGTTCCCGGTAGGACTGCTGAAGGACCGATTTCGAGCGGCGAGTCCTGCGGGTAGTAGAACGCCATCGCCCAACGCGGGCAGTGATGACGTACCTTCTGATACCCCCAGTAACTATCCTTATGGAATCCTTGTCCATCACTGTGTGGACGGTTTTGGTGCGGATGCCGATGTGAATGCATGACGTAATTCTCGCCGAGAATACTTGTGAATGCGCCACGGACAGCGGGATCCTCAAAAACCGCTTGCAGTTCAGGGACACGTGGCAAGATGTTGTTCCCTAAATTTCCTTCTTTTTCGGTGTATTCCTGCGTTTTACGATAGATCGTCTCATGAAAACTGCGTGGCAGATCGGTTTTTATGGTGAGATGTCCATTCACAATAAAATCACGTATCTGCGCGTCGGTCAGTTTGTGACTTTCCTTTAACTGTGAATTTGTTTGCATGGTCAACACTTCCTTTTAAGGGTTATTGGTTGTCGGTAGTTAGTTATCGATACTCCCTATTTTGGCGATGCTCTTCTATTTTACCTGAGACGAATTTATTTGTCATCTATTTTAACTTGAGTTGGAGTGCGTAAAGTTTTTGATGCCCGATAAATAAAAGTGCGCCCCCGTGCCAAGGGAAACTGTCTGAATCGCGGATCACGCGGAGAACGCTGAAAAGGCGACTTTAACTTTTACATTGCCTTTTCTAAGAGATGGGTGCTGTGAGAAAAACAATCTCTTCATTCCGTGTCCTCTGTGTCTTCCGCGCATTCCGTGATTCAGACAGAAAAGAGATCAGAATTACCGAAGTAAAAAATTAATCTTCATTTATAGTGAAACGTAAAAATAAAGAGACACTTTCGCCCGCCGGTAGGTGCGGTTTCCCAACCGCACCGATTTGGAATGTCTCATTAATTCTAATATCCACTATAGTTTGTTCCACATCACCAGACATTCCTTGAAATCCGGTAATGCACTATTATAATTTAGAAATCGTATAATACCAAAACTAATTGAGGATCCATCTTAAAATGACACAATTTATGAAACATGCCCGGTT
>VYCT01000100.1 GCA_009843785.1 Candidatus Poribacteria bacterium
AACACTAAAAACCTTTCACCACAAACCTTCAGAAAAAAATGGGGGTAAGTGACGCCTTAAATTGTTGACATAAAAGTGTATTTATTTTACAATATTTTTTACATCAGTACTTATCCGGATCTGTAACCACTATTCGGTAGATGTGCAAATATAGATGCCATACGGAGAACCTATAAGCTGCGTTCTATAATTTAATGGACCGAGCCAAACGAAGTGATGTTTAGGTTGGCTCTTTTTATCTGCTTACAGATTGTGCAGTTGAATGATGCGTGCCTTTCATGATCTTCTTGACGTATGGAGGCGATACGCATCACAGACGGGTGAGTCTAATTGAGATTTCAGGAGGAAAAGAAAAACGGAACATGAAGAAAACTTTAATGATATTACTGCTTATAGCGGTTGTGAGCTTCGGTTGTCAGCAGGAACAAGTTATCACCCAACTTGAAGTCGGTAGAGGTAAGTTACATGCAGGGCTCACACTCGAAGCCGTTGGGCACCTTGAACGCGCAGAACAGGAAGAGGTGAACAAAGTCGAACCTCGTGCCCTCTTGGTTATTGCCTACAGTAACGCGCTTTCATCCGGGGCTGCGAGGGTCCACAAAGTGGATACCAGGTACCAAACCGAGCGTGACCGACGCGTCGGCGAATTGGGTGAATATGAGATGAAGAAAATCTTGCAAATCCTCGGTGAACGACACAGAGCACAGAAAGATGCTATGCAGATCCTCGTTGATAGAGGCGCGCCGGCCGTGCCTTTCGTTTTGGAGGACCTTGTTAAAAACCGGTATCGCCAGGTCCACGGGGACTTCATTCAAATCTTGAAGGACATCGGCAGCCCAGGTATTAACGACATCTTGGCGGCAGCTGGCGACAGCAATACACCATCGGCTGTGAAGATTCTGCTGGTCCGTATCGTAGGGGATATAGGAGACGCAGCCGCCTCCGCAGGGTTAACCGCACTCCAAAATTCAACCACTGATGAAGGGTTGAAGATGGAAATTAACACCGCACTCTACCTGCTTGGCGATGAAGGCTCCGAACAAAAAATCATCCAGGGATTGACTGATGGTAACGTAGTTGTCCGACGAGCTGCCGCAAAATCTATGATATTCCTCAAAGAACACCCTACAACTAAGATGATTGCTGCACTTGCAGATTCTGATGATGCCGTGCGTGCGGATATTGCTATAGCACTGCGGAAATACCCTGATGCAGGGGCTGTTGATAATCTCATCGCAATTCTCACAAACGGCTCAAGTCCGAATACTAAGCAAGCCGCAATGGATACCTTGAACCACTATGCCGAAGAGGGACTCGCCGAGGGGTTAGCCGCACGTTTAATCAAATTATTAACGGACCCCAAAGTCATCAACCACGAAGATAGACTCCGTATTGTGCAACTTCTTAAGAAACCTGCCCTAACTAAGCAGATTCAAGAGGCGGACCAGTACGACAATTTGCCCCATAAACTTGACTCTTTCTTTAGGGACACTGAAACCAATAATACGGTGAAAGATGCTCTCAATGAACTGCTCCTTGTACTTGAAGAATAGGGAACCGAGACGTAAAATTGGTGAGTGCCGAAGCGTCCAACATTCGTGAGTGATTATGTACAGTCAAATGCTAAACTCCGTGACCGAATTGTGGAAGGTGATTAACGGCTATGCAGAATTATCCCACTGACATCAAGATTACCAAAATTGAGCAGGTTACAGTCGAGATTGACCAACCCGCAATCGGTTGCAACTCTGGTGCGAAAGAGATAAAACAGCCGGATCCGAACGGAAAGTGGCATGAACGCATTGTCCGTATTTATACCAACGATGGGACGCTCGGATGGGGGGTTGGCAGTTGGGGGACAGCGTCCGTTGAAGATGCCGAAGCCGTACTGAATCGAAATCCATTTGACCTATTGAATCCTGAAGACGGCGTTGTTGAAGAATTCCGCGGGCTTGAAAATGCGCTATGGGATACGATCGGCAAAATCCTCGGTAAACCTGCCTATCAACTTATCGGCAGCGATGTCTCTCCAAATGGATTACCCGCTTACGATAGCACTATCTACTTCAACGACCTCCTCTATAAGACGAAGGCAGAAGGTCTCAAACGGATCGAAGATGATGTCAAGAGCAGCCTCGCTAATGGGTTTACTGCATGTAAGATGAAAATCGGGCGTGGTAACCATCTCATGGAACGTTCAGCGGGTTTACGGCGCGATATTGAACTCGTCCAACTCGCACGTAGCACAGCGGGTGAAGGTTTCAATATCCTCGTTGATGCAAATAATGCTTATACTTACGACGAAGTTATTACCTTCCTCAATGAAACCAGCAATTGCGATGTCTTTTGGATTGAGGAGATGTTTGAAGAAGACGTTGAATTGTATCGCAACCTGAAAGCCTTTATCGAAGAAAAAGGTCTAAAAACATTGATTGCTGATGGGGAGACCCGCACTCGGGCCCCGCTTGAATTCTACGACCCTTTCTTTGAAGCGGGTGTGATTGATGTCATCCAGCACGATATGAAAGGCTTAGGTGTTACCGGTTGGCGACGACTCGCGGATATGGCAGCTGCGCACAATGTCCAATGTGCACCGCATAACTGGGGTTCGCTGCTCGGTTTCTTTCTCAGTCTCCAATTCGCAAAAACGATTCCCCATTTCCTCTACGGCGAGGTCGCAACTCTCACCAGCGATGTCATTGATACGTCTAGCTACGGTTTCACCGATGGCACGTTCACAGTGCCGGATACCCCTGGACTCGGTTTGGAACTCAATCAAGACGTTTACGATGACCGCTACGCCGGAAATGAAGATTGGCAGATTTCCTGATCTTTTGTTCATTCTCCTTAGTAGGTGCGGTTTTGCGGCGTACTCGCCTAAATGCGATCTGCATTCTAACCGCACCGGATCCCCCAATTTTGCCCTTTTTTACTCTGCTGCCTATTTCAGTTCCATAGAGGTTACAGTTGTGTCGGATGTCAATTTTCCCCTGACAAACCTGCTTTTATATGATATAATTAAGTGGACTTACGGAAGCCTTTTTGCAGGCGACCCATAATTAGTTTCTTCGGGTAGGAGCGAGCTGCGCTCGCGATCCTTTACGCCATACTTTCAATTCATTGGGTGCTCTCATGAAAAAGATTCTTGTCGCAATGAGCGGAGGCGTGGACAGTTCCGTCACCGCTGCCATGATGGTTGACGCAGGCTATGATGTCACCGGCATCACCATGCGCCTCGGCGCGCCTGATACGATTGAAGTAGACCCGGAGCGTCCTAACTGCTGTTCCCTTGAAGGCATTGAGGATGCACGCCGCGTCGCCACGCAACTCGGTATCCCTTTCTACGGCGTGAATTACGAGGACGCTTTCAGCGAACAGATTATCGACTACTTTGTGGAAGAATACCTTGTCGGCAGAACACCCAGCCCTTGTATGGTGTGTAACCGAGAGCTCAAGTTTGGTAAACTTCTTGACCTTGCCAAAACATTAGAGTGCGATGCTATTGCGACTGGACATTATGCTCGCGTTGAGCAAGATCCAGAAACGGGACGCTACCTTTTACGCAAAGCACTTGATGTCAGCAAGGATCAGTCCTATTTCCTCGCCGCGCTGACACAGGAACAATTGCGATGTGCGATGATGCCGCTCGGTGAATACACGAAATCCGAAGTACGAGACCTTGCCAGAAAGTACGAATTGCGTACCGCTGAAAAAATTGAGAGCCAAGAACTCTGCTTCGTCGCTGATACCAACTATAGGCGTTTCCTCCAAGATAGGGTCCCTGAGAAAATTGAGGGCGGCGATATTGTGGATGGTAAAGGCAATGTCCTCGGTAAGCATGAGGGTGTGCCGTTTTATACTATCGGACAGCGGCGCGGGCTCGGGATCGCGGTCGGCAAACCGCTCTATGTGACGCAGCTCAATGCCGCGGAGAATACTGTTGTTGTCGGTGACTCCGATGCCCTCCTTGAGGACACGATGCACGTTGAACGCATCAATCTCATCGCCATTGAGAAGTTAACGGAACCGATCCGTGCGCACGTCAAAATCCGATCCCGTGACGACGGTGGTCTAGCGACTATCACGCCTATCAGCGACACTGAGGCTGTGGTGAAGTTTGACGAACCGCGCCGCGCAATTACCCCCGGTCAAGCCACCGTTTTTTACAATGGTGAATACGCCCTCGGCGGTGGTTGGATTGTAGACCCTCGCGACACCGCTATGGAACAGTAACCTCGAATAGGGATTCTCAAAATGCAAACTACATTTACACCCGAAAACTTTCAAAAAGCGTTCAAACCATATCGGATAAAATTTACCATCGCTTATCTAATTGTCATGTGCCCAGTATTGATCTTTCTTTTGTGTGTTATTGTGCCTCCTTGGCAGCAGTGGCTTATGTCTTCCGTATTTATGGAGACAGGTTCGATCTCTGAGAGGCGTGTGTTTCGTTATGGTATGTTTGCTATAGGGCTGAACCATGCTCATACTATCGGCATCGGTCTGAATGTGGCTGGGGTGTTTGCTGTCGGTGTAAATAGTTGTGGGATTGTTGCTATTGGTACAAACGCTGTAGGTGTTATAGCCGTCGGTACAAATGCTATCGGTATTGTCACTATCGGTGTAAACACTATCGGCGTTATCGCTATTGACCTGGGAGGGTTTGGTTATGGTATCTATGCACTTTCCCGTACACACAGGTACAAAGGTAAATACCTATTCGCACCGCATCGCCAAGATCCGAAGGCTGTTGCCCTCTTTACACGGTGGCTTCCGAAGTTGATTGAATCCGGCATACAGGATAAAAACACATAATACGCAACAGATGAAGTTAAGACTCCTCTGTCTCCTCGGTCCCACAGCAGTCGGCAAAACAGAGATAGCCATTCAATTAGCACAACACCTCAATGCCGAAATTGTCTCCGTCGATTCCCGCCAAATTTATCGGCAGATGGACATCGGCACCGCCAAACCTACCCCTGAAGAACGGCAGGCAGCACCGCATCACCTCATAGACTGCGTGGACGTTTCCCAACCGTTCTCCGTTGCAGACTATCAATCCCTTGTAGACACAGCGATCGCCGATATCCAAAATAGAGGCAAACAGGTGTTGCTTGTTGGGGGTGCCGGTCTCTACTTTCGAGCAGTTGTTGACGGTTTGTTTGAAGGACCCGATGCTGATATTGCCTTTCGAGAACGACTTGAGCGAGAGGCAGCACAACGCGGTGCCAATGCGCTCCACGAGCGACTCCGCGTCTGTGACCCAGCGTCTGCCGATCGGATTCATCCCAATAACGTTGTCCGTGTCATCCGTGCCTTGGAAGTCTATGAATTGACAGGAACTCCTATGTCTGAACACCAGCAGCAGTGGCACCGAGAAAACCGGCGGTATCCATTTATTGCCTTCTGCTTGACGATGCCGCGCGCTTTGCTCTACCGTCGTATTGAACAACGCGTGGACGTAATGCTTGCTAATGGATTGATAGCCGAAGTGGAATCTCTGTTAGCAGCGGGTTATGCACGTGATACCGTCGCGCTCCGAAGTTTCGGTTACAAAGAATTGATCGCTTATCTTGATGGGAAGTGCACATACCTGGAAGCGGTTGAGCAGTTAAAGCGGAACACCCGCCGCTTCGCCAAACGACAGTTAACGTGGTTCCGTAAGGATACCCGTATTGAGTGGGTCGATCGAAACTCGACCCTGGATATTGTCGCACACCTGTTAGAGAAAATTAGGGGTATGTAGCGGGTTGCGGTTATTGGGTACTGGAAACTAAATTCTCTGTTGGTTTCATCTAATTTTACGGATTGGAGACCCAACGCTTTAGCTTTGGGAGGAAAATCCGCCCTCATGAATTAGACCAAACGCCTGTGAAAAACATTTGCGATTTGGTCTGAAATGTGATATAATGAGAGTATCACGTTGGCAGACATACGAAGCATTGTCGCTTGACGATGTGTCGGTTTCCTACCCACTTCGTAGGGGTTAAAGGCGTGATACGTGAAACCCAATGAAAAAGAAACGAAAAAAGAAACAACGTCTCAGAACGTCCAAATATCAGATACGCGAGCATCCTCAGAACATGCGTCTGGGCAATATGCTTGACGACTTGTGTGATGTCCACAATCACTTTCTCAAACTTGAGAACCGATACTATCGCAGATACGGTAAGTATGCCGGTCGTTATCGTTTGCAGCCACATCTGACGAAGTTGCTTGAACGCACCCATAAGCACTGGGTGTGGATACCTCGCGACACTCTTGATGCTGTGATTATTCGTATTCATCTTTGCTTTGAGAACTTCTTCGATGTTCCGGGATTCGGTCGTCCAAAACATAAGAAGCGTGGTAAATATCGCTCTGCGAAGTTTCAATCCGCTTACCTTCTTGAGGAAGGTCGTGTCCGTATCTCTTTTAAAGAATGGGATGAACCTTCGCAATCTTTTAAGTTCAATAAACGTTGGTTTTCTTTTCATCAGCATCGTGATTGGAAAGGGAATGTTCGCTATATCCAAATCCTTCGCGATGCTGTCGGTACTTATTGGCTTTACATTGTTACAGATGACGTTTCTAAAGATGTGCTACCCGCAACAGGTGAAAGCGTTGGGGCAGACTTCGGCATGAAAGACGCATTTTTAACACTTTCTACAGGCGAGAAGATACAATCGCCAGAATTCTTGAAACAGTCCTTGAAAGCACTTCGGTCTCTTAACAAAGCGTTGAGTCGTAAGGTTGTAGGCTCCAATAACTGGTGGCGTTGTCTTCGTCAACTCACGCGACTCTATCGGCATATCTCCAACCAACGCAAAGATTGGCATTGGAAACTTGCGACAGACTTGTGCCGCAGGTTTGACGCGATTGCGACTGAGAAACTCAACCTTAGAGGTATGAAGCGTCTCTGGGGACGCAAAGTTTCCGACCTTTCCTTTGGGCAGTTTGTTGAGATATTGAAGTTTAAGTGTTTCAAACATAAGCGTGAGTTCCTTCAAGCTGGACAATGGACCCCTACAACAAAACCGTGTTCGGATTGTGGACATTACAACAAAGACCTTTCTCTTTCTGATAGGCAGTGGACCTGTCCTGAATGTGGCTCACACCACGATAGAGACATCAACGCTGCTATCAATATCTTGAGGGCTGCTCGTGGTCCCTCTGTGGAGCAGATGTAAGACGTTTCCTCGGAAACGCTAACTGCTACGAAGCACAAGCCCAATCCTTTAGGTTTGGGTGCCTTGACTATTACCCATAACCAGCAGAAATATATCGTAGAAACGAAAATTTGGAGAGGCGACAGGCGTTATCAGGCAGGTAAAAAGCAGCTCGCAGCATATCTCAAATCAGAGGGGACTATAGAGGCGGACTATATCGTCTTTGATCATCGGGAAGAGCCGGAACCACGAGTAGAAACGGAAACTATAGACGGTTTGACGCTTCGGAGTTACGTCATTCCTGTGATGCAGGAACCACCTTCAAAGGTTCCAAATACTTCTGAAACGCAATAAAAGAGGCACTTCACTCAATACTATGTTCCTCGCAATACGCGCGGATGATCGGTAAGAAATCCTCCGCGTATTTTTCGGTTTTAGTGGGACCAATACCACGAATCTGTCTGAAAGCTTCTCGCGTTCGTGGGAAATAGGTGACCATTTCTTTTAATATCTTGTCAGAGAAAACACGAAATGCCCTTACCTCTTCTTTATCTGCCACAGTTTTACGTTTATCGCGAAGTTGCTCGAAAAGTTCCAGAGCGTGTGCGTTCGATTCTGCCGAGGTTGGTGGATCAGTATTTAATGCTTCAGTTGAGTGCGCTACCGGCTTCGTTTCATGTTCCGTACGATAGGTGCGAATGATAGGCAAAAAGACCTCACCATATTTTTCGGTTTTTGCGGGGCCCACACTTGGCATCACTTTGAACGATTCCTCAGATGTCGGAAAATAGGTCGCCATTGCTTGCAGTGCTTTATCGTGAAAAACCGCATGAGGGTGTACACCTTCCGCATCAGCGATGCTGTCTCGTTGAATCTGGAGCAATTTGAAGAGTTCGGGATCGTATTCAGTCAGTACTTCAGATGTGAGGTGGTGTACCGATGCTACCGAAAACCCCGAAAACTGATCGCCTCCATTCAGTACTCTCCATCCGTTCTGAGTCACACGGAGGCTGCCGTGTTGGGGATCCCGTGCTAATAACTCTTGTTGGAGGAATTGATGCGACAAATATCTCCACTGCGTCTTGCTGTATTCCATACCGATGCCATACGTGGAGAGTTCGTTGTGTCTGTTCTCAAGAATCTTTTTCCGCTTTGACTCCCGTAATATATCAATGATATACGCTTCCCCGAATAGTTCTTCTGTCCGGATAACACACGAGAGAAATTTTTGTGCGGGTACCGTCAAGTCAACTTGCTCTATTTCAGATTTACGGCAGTTGTCACACATCCCACAATTCTGTTGCTCGTATTGCTCTCCAAAATAAGTTAACAGTACTTTTCGACGACACGCTATTGACGTTGCCCACGAAACCAGTGTTTGTGATCGTTCGCGTCGTCCCTGTTTTTCGGATTCTGCACCTTGATCAATGAAATGATTGATAGTGTCAACATCGCCATAACTGAATAGCAAAAGACACTCCGCTGGAAGTCCATCGCGACCACTACGTCCGATCTCCTGATAATAAGATTCAGGCTCCTTTGGCAATCCAGCGTGTAGCACAAAACGCACGTCCGCCTTATCGATTCCCATACCGAACGCGATTGTGGCGACGATCACTTGGATGTCGCCTTTAATAAATGCTTCTTGATTTTGCTGCCGCGTTGCGTTATCAAGGTCTGCGTGATAAGGACGTACGGAGATGCGTCTGGCGATTAAATTACGACAGAGCGATTCAACCTGCTTCTTGGTTTGACAATAGATAATGCCAGATTCACCACGGTGCCTATTAAGAAACGCGAGTGTCTGTTCCAGCGATTCAACTTTCGGTTCAACAGCGATAAATAGATTTTCTCGGTCAAAACTGCCTATAAACTCATTTTCCTCGTCGAACTTGAGTAATTTTTTGATGTCATTTTGGACTCGCGGGGTGGCAGTAGCTGTTAGGGCAACGCAAACAGCGTTTTTGAATCGTTCGCGAATAGAAACTAACTGTCGATATTCCTGCCGAAAGTCGTGTCCCCATTCTGAAATGCAATGTGCTTCATCAATCGCAAGGCAGGCAACATCTGAATCATCAAGCATAACAAGTATTTCGGGGCGAACGAGCGTTTCAGGAGCAAGGTAAAGCAGCTTGATTTCACCTTGTCTGACCTGTTGCATCGTGGCGACGTATTCTGTATTTCCAACAGTATGGTTGAGAAATGCTGCACGGATACCACGATTTTGCAGTTGCATCACCTGGTCCTGCATAAGTGAAATTAGTGGCGAAACAACAACGGTTACACCCTCAAACATGAGGGCAGGCAATTGATAACAGAGTGATTTGCCGCCACCCGTCGGTAGAACAATCAACGCATCCTGCCGTTTTAGGATGTGGTTGATGATGATTTCCTGAAATGGACGAAACTGTTCATGTCCAAAAATGTTTGTGAGGATCTCTAACGGGGTTTGCTTCGGGGTTGGGGCTGACGGTTGTTCCTGCTTTTTGGGCTGTTCTGGTTCTCCTTGTTCTATTTCTTCAGAAAACCAGCCAGATATCTGTACATAATGTCGTTCTTCAGCATCGGGCTGATCTTTGGGTCTCCACCGATGTGCCAGAGACACGCGCAGGAGCGTGCCAGCTGGAATTGTCTCAAGCGGTTCTTGAAAACCGACAAAGGTGAGCGTGTATCCGCCATTTTTGGTGGGGTAGCGATATCGTATTCGTCTTCCTTCTGTATCACGGGTAAGCGGTTGATCTGGCCTCCAAAACATAGTGCTGTAAGAGGGGATATCACCGTCCACAGCGATGTAGAGCGAACCACTACCTGTGCTTTTCAATAAACCTTCATAGAGTTCACGCGGATGTCCTGTTTTCGGCGGCATCAAAAGCTCAATGGTACTCACCAAACTTTGTGTCTCTTTTGTTATGCGGAGACGGTGCTTTTCACGAACGATGATGTTTTCGTTATGCGGTGGAATAAGTGCAGTTTCTGGAACGGGTTCGGCAGTTATTTCCCAAATATCGCCAACGTTATATTCATTGTTCGCGCCATCATGGGGATCAGCGTTATACGGAACAAGCCGCACGCTTTCTCCTGTTTCTGTAATCGCGCCGATGCATGCGCCCGCGCCCATTCGGGTTTTTGCAACAATGAGGACTCTCACGGTAAAATGTTTTCAACCTCCAAATTGAGTGTTTTCGCCAGTTTATCCGCTACCAAGGAACGGTGGCACGCTTCTGGTGCTGTTTCTACACAAAAGAGAGCCACAACTTTCGCGTCCGATGCCAATGCGTCAAGCAGACTTTGTGGGTTAAACGCATCAAGACATTCGGTGTGGTAGGCTTCAATGAACGTCTTTCCAAGTTCAGTCCGTTTGCGTTTCGCGGTTTTGGTTGCTTTATCAGCTGCTGCCTGTTTGTCTCGAACAGTTTGTGTTGGGGCAAGATCTTTTCGGTGGATATATCGGATTCCAAGTTCTGCAAGTCGTGCCTGTAACCGCTTGCTATTGGCGAATGCGTAAGTCGCACCGCGGACACCTCGCCGACTTCGGATATCACAGAATGTATCGACTTCTGCCTTACATAAAGCATTAAAAAAACCGGCTTCGTCAAAGCCATATACACCGATGGTGACAATTTTGATTTTTTTCATAGTAGTTCAAGTTAGGAGTATTTTTTTCGAGAGTGAAATGTATCCTCGCCAAACATTGACAATTGCCCGCCTGTCAGGCGATCAATGATTTGCTCCTGTGTCATTTGCTCGCCGTTTTCGTCAATATGAATGACCGGTATATTCTGCCTGGTGAGCGTCGCACCGATCAATTTGCAGCGGTGACATTCTTCCGGCTTCCCCTCACTGCACATCAGCACAATACTTTGTTGCTGTGTAAAAGCGGTATGCAGGCGTTGAATACCGTGCTGATATAACACTGTAGCTTTGACCTTCTCGTAATCGACTTTCCCGTTGACGTAACACGTTTCGTCGTCAGGTCTGCCACCAAGTGAATCTCCCATGAACACATAGCGAATATTGTGTTGTTCCAGTTCATTCGCGAGCGGTGCTTTGGAGAATTCCGGTTTATAGCGCGAATAGGGTGCCGAACGGACATCAATGAGGTAGGCGATCTCATGCTGATGAAGCACTGCAATGAGTTCCGCTATTGATCGACTTCCATAGCCTACTGTGTAAATTGGAATGGCGGTAGGTGATTTTTCCATAATAGGTAATGATACCACACAATCCCGCCAAAAAGCAACCGAATTCTGTTCCGTCTACCCCGCCTTCGCTGGCAAGGTTTCTAATCTCTCCTACTGACAACTGACAACTGATAACTGAAAACTATCAAAATATCCTTGCCATCTCTATGTAGGATTTGCTATATTAACTGACACGAGAAATAGGTTTGCAAAACTTAATCTTCCACAAATCCACACTTAATGATGAAAAACTATAGTGTCAGAATGATCCGTGAAAACATGGAGAATATCCCACAATTCCCGATTCCAAAAGGCTTTGCTATCCGTAATTATCGTCCCAATGAAGGAAATATCTGGACGCGGATTCTAAAAGCGGCGGAACCCTATATTGACATTGACGATGGGCTCTTTGATCGCGAGTTTGGATGCTATCTTTCAGTGTTGGAGGATAGAAGTTTTTATCTCACCACGGACACAGGTGAGGAAATCGGCACAATCACAGCGTGGTGGCAGGATATAGATGGAGAAGTGTGGGGACAGATCCACTGGGTCGTAATTCATCCCGACTATCAGGGACGCGGGCTTTCCAAGCCGATGATGTCTGTAGCGATGACGCGCCTGAAACAATCCCATGAACGCTGTTTCCTTGGTACGTCAACCGGACGTATGGCAGCAATCAAAGTCTATCTTGATTTCGGATTCATCCCAGACTTTTCACATGAGAATAGCCAAGAGGCTTGGACAGAAGTCGCCTCCGTTTTGGAACACCCAATCTTGAGAAATTATGGTTTTTTAAAATGAAACACAAATTAGTGCTAATATTCCACCTTATTTTAATAGTATTCGGATTCATCTCCAAAACACCCGCGCAAGATAGTGACCCTGTACCGGTCACCGGTATACGCGTCCTGACGTTGGAGGATATAAATGAAGGTGGAGCTTCGCTTGAAACTTGGAAATATCACCCAGGCGATGATCAGGAATGGGCAAATCCAGCTTTTGACGATACCGGGTGGGAATCCATCGAGAGTACAGAGTTGTCTCTAAATGAAATACCGAGAGGTGGTTGGGAAGGGATTGGTTGGTTCAGGCTTCATCTCTCTGTCCCTGATGAACGGCTCTGGCATACACCGTTGGCACTTCAGGTGATATATCAAGCGGGTGCCTCTGAAATCTATCTTGATGGTGAGTTGATTTATACCTTTGGTAAAGTCGGAAACACAAAAGAAGAGGAAGAACCTTATTGGGAGCGAAACCCGCAGGTAATTTCGTTTTCGGGCGAAACTGATCATATCATCGCCGTTCGGTACTCCAACTTCTCTTCCTATCACTTGACACCCGTGCTTGGATTCGCGCTTGGGATCGGTCCCTTGAATCCGGGCATTAAAGGCCGGGTCAACATCGTTCGCAGCGGCACTACTTTGCAGATGGTATGGACAGCGATTCTGATTTTCATGATGCTCCAGCACCTGTTGCTATTTTTCTTTTACCCACGTGCGCGAGAGAATCTTTATTTTGCGCTTTCAGCAGGAAGTATCGGGGTTTTTGTTTTTCTGATTCTCCAATTTTTCTTGGTAGCAACAAGCGTGATAGAAACTTTGTATTTGCTGCGTCTGCTTGTGTGTGTATATGTGCTGATGTTTTTGTCGGGAATGTTATTTCTCTACACAATCTTTTATCCGAAGCTGCCGAAGCTGTTTTGGTTCTTTCTGGCTGGCTGGATTCTGATACTCTGCTTTTGCCTGCTTAGCCTCAGGACAGGCTTTCCGCTCTTCGGCGACGGTGAGTTGCAATCAACGATTGAGGCATCAGGCGTTGTCTTTGCGTCGTCGTTCAATATTGGATTAGCCATTGTCTGCTGCTTTCTGTTTGCGATTCTCACGTTTTTAGAGATGGCACGGGTGATTATCGTTGCAATCTTGAAGAAAAAAGATGGCGCGTGGATTTTTGGGCTTGGCTCGCTCATGCCTATTATCCTCCCCTCCGTGTTCGCCTTCTTCGTTTCACATACAGGATTTGAAAATATAAACATAAACTGGCAATTTAGCACCCTCGCTATCACCCTCGCGCCACTTTTTTCAATGTCGGTGTATCTTGCTCGCGATTTCTCACGGATCCACCGAAAACTTGAGACGGAGGCACTTGAGAACACCCGAAAAACGGAGGAATTGGAAGAAGCGCGTGAACTTCAAATGTCAATGCTACCGCAGACCGCACCTCAACTTCCGAACCTTGATGTCGCCTTTGAGATGTGCCCTGCGACAGAGGTTGGTGGCGACTATTATGACTACAATCTCACGGAGGACGATCAACTCACGATTGCAGTTGGAGATGCTACAGGACACGGCATGAACGCCGGACTCGTCGTTTCTGCTGTTAAAAGCCTTTTCAAGACCTCGCCGCCCGGGGCAGAGAATTTGGAAACCCTTGAACGTATTTCACAGGGCGTTAAGAGCATGAATCTCAAACGGCTTTACATGGCAATGACGCTCGCAACACTCAACGGCAACAAACTGACGCTTGCAGCCGCGGGCATGCCACCAGCACTCATCTATCGAGCTGGGGAAAACCTTGTTGAGGAGATACTCCTTGAAGGGATGCCCTTGGGCGGATTTATTGGAGCTGAGCGACAAGAAGCATCGTTCGATCTCCAGAGCGGTGATACTATCTTGCTCATGAGTGATGGGTTACCGGAGATGTTGAACCCTGAAAACGAAATGTTAGACTATCCGAAAACGAAAGAACTGTTTGAAGAGGTCGCGAATCAATCCCCGAAAGCGATTATTGACCATCTCTTCAAAGCAAGCACGTCGTGGGCGAACGGGCAACCCCAAGCGGACGATATAACACTTGTTGTCATCAAGATCAAATAACTTACCTTTCGTCCAAAAGGGCAATAGATTGTGCTATTGTTTTCAAAGGAGCTCCCATTATGACTACCATGCTAACGCCATCTCTCACCGAACAACAAATCGCAGACTACCATGAGGACGGTTATATAATCGTGCGTAACGTCTTATCCGGAAAAGAAACAGATGAACTTCGGCGCGTCGTCCAACAAGAGGTGATACGCGATGCTTATCCGTCAACCCTTAAGTATCCGCAATCGGCGAAATACACGGTCAGCGGCAATAGACTTGCTGCTCCCGGACTCACTGCGATTGCCGAGCATCCGACAGTTATTGGTGCTGTGGAATCTGTGCTGGGTCAACCCGCGCACCTCACTGCCTACGTCGCGTATCTCCGAACACCCGGTGATAAAGGTGCCGGTGCACATTGCGACTACAAACGCTGGCGACCTGTCGGTTCATCAATGAATTGGGTGTTTGCGATTATTCCACTGACCGATTTCGACGCGGATTATGGTCCCTTTCTCGTGTCTCCCAAATCGCATAAACTGACGCAGGTAATTGACAAAGATGCACATATCTTGGACCTCACCCGTCCTGACGCTAAACAGCTAGCACCCTTCATTGATCCCGAACTCAAGGCAGGCGATCTGCTTGTCGTCAACGAGCATGTCTGGCATAAAGCACCTGCAGGCACCACAACTGAAGACCGATGCGGTATTTTTAATAAATACTGTGCAGTGAACGCACCCCCCGCAGCGGGATATTACCCTTACAACCCCGCCGCATTGGATGTGTTAAGCGATGATGGCAAACGCCTTATACCTACTTGTTTTGACACACCGATTACGACGACGCGCCTGCTCATTGAGGATACATCAGGTCAGGAATCAAAGTTTTTACTGCATCGTGACGGGGAGTGGAAATTGCCCGGTGGCGAAGGTTGGGAAGAGGAGAAACTTGTCGGTTGGGATGTCGGTGCACGAATCGGTGCGATGCAAGAACTCGCTAAGACACAACTTGATTTGGAAGTGCCGTGGATGTCCTACATTGAAGATGTTGAGGCGGAAGACAGTATCTGTCGGGTCTACGGTTTTTCTGATGAGAATCTTGACCTTGATGCCCACGCAAACGATGGCTACGACTGGTTTACAGAATCCGAGATGCGACAACGCCTCGGTGAAAGTCACACTATCTGTCGTGCGGTGGATACATGGTATCAGGCAAGTATTATTCGTGGCAAAGGCAAGGCATGCCATCAGAGTCGACAACAATTTGAGTGAATTTCATCTTCCAAAAGTGGTAGGTGCGGTTTGATGAGGATTAATTTTCTTAAACTTCACTAACCGCACCACGCATTTTGCTGGCGAGGTTTCCAACCTTGCCTACTCTCCCATCTCAAGCCGCTTTTTCTGTTCTTCCAACATTTTCTTCTGACGCTGAACGCGCTCTGGCACTAAGCGTTCCCGCGGTGCTGTCGGTTTGAAATCCAAACGATCTTTCCCCAATCCATCTAATACCGCTAATTCCACTGGCGAGAAATCGTCCGGGTTCTCACGATTGAAATTCATCGGTTCCGCAAGACCGACGGGTGGATTCGTAATAAAACGCGCGCGGCGAGACGGATTCTGTGACGCGGCGTGTAAGATGAATGGGTGCAGCAATACAACATCTCCCGCGTTTCCAGTAATCTCTACAAAATCTTTACATTTACCAATGAGTTTCCCAAAACCGCTGCTTGGTAACAACCCCTCTGGATGTTCATATAACCACTGTGCAACGTGCTGCACAGAATCGCATGCTACAAATGTCCCGCCACTCTCAGGAAGAATATCCGACCAGACCACGATTGTAAGCAATCCTTGTTCCGGGCTATCGAGAAAATGACGGAAGAAATCGCCATCCTTATGCCAACCGCTCACGTTTGGAGAAGGCGGTTGCCACGGTGTGTCCGCGCCTAACGCAAAGTTGATAATAAAGCCGTCGCCCCATGTCGGTTTTGCGTTATCCCGAAGATTGATAACCCTGTCTTCACCACCGACAAGATCACAGATAGCATCCCATGCCCTCGGCGCGATTTCCTGAATCGGCAGGCGATTCATTGAAGGCAAATGGATACGCGGTTGCTCCCACGTCCCTGGGTCATCAGGATCATAACCGAGCCGTTTAAAAGCGAACGCCCGCCACTCTTCCGCCAATTCGCGTGGGAAGCAGTCTTGTAGGACAATATGTCCTTTCTCAATGAAGTGATTAACATCTGATTCCGTCAGTGTTCTATAAGTGCGTGCCATTTCTGCCCTCTTTACTGTATGCTGTTCAATAATGTTTCTGCAAGTTTTGTTGCAAACGCGTCGTCGTTAATGTGAGCGTCCATCTCAATCACTGTGACAGTGTCGCCGATGTGTGCTTTCAAATTGTCGATCCATGCAGCTCTTGCTTCGGGCGAATCAAAGGGTTGCCCTGTCTTATCAATTGCCGATACGCCTTGTGTTGGAATGATAACCGTGGTGGGTCCCTGCGCTTCGCTGAGTTTGCGTGCCATGATACGTCCGAGTTCAGCGGTTTCTTCGGCAGTTGTTCGCATCAGCGTCACTGTCGGGTTGTGCTGATAGAACAGCCTATCGCTGAACTTCTCCGGCACCGTGTCTGGCGGCCCGAAGTTCACCATATCCAATGCGCCGGGCGCGACAACTTGTGGCAGTCCCGATTCACCTGCGGCTTCCAACCGGTCAGGCCCAGCACTTAGAATTCCGCCTACCAATTCGTCAGCGAGCTCAGTCGTCGTTGCATCTAACACGCCAGCAAGGAAACCACCTTTGACGAGGTCCTCCATCGCTTGACCACCCGTGCCGGTTGCGTGAAACACAAGCACTTCATAGCCAGCGGTTTCAAGGATTTCTCTCGCTTTTGTAACGCACGGGGTCGTCACACCGAACATCGTCGCTGCGATTAAGGGTTTGTCCGCTGCTGCCGCCGCAGGAGCTTCCGCGCTCACCATCCCAACGATCGCACCCGCTGCGTTGGCGAGAATCTGTCGGGACAAACGGTTAATGCCAGCGATGTCCACGACAGAGTACATCATACAAATATCTTTCGATTGTACATAAGGACTGGTATCACCGGATGCCAATGTGGATACCATAATTTTCGGAACACCCACAGGAACTGCCTGCATCGCCGTTGTGCCGATAGTCGTACCTGCGGAGCCGCCGAGTGAGATGATCCCGTCAATCTCACCTGCAGCCTGTTTTTCGGCAACAAGGACTGCCGCGCCCTGCGCCATCACGGTGACACTATTGCCTCGGTCCCCTTCGTCTCTTAACGCTTGTAGAGAGGATCCTCCTGCTTGTGCAATTTCATCCGCAGAAATGTCCGGCGTTAATTGTGGGTCTCCTAATATTCCTGTATTGATTACGCACGTTGAAACCCCTGCTGATTCTATCTGCGTTTTGATGAATGCGAATTCTATGCCTTTCGTGTCCATTGTCCCAACAATACCTACCGTTTTTGCCATCCCTGACTCCTCCACTTGTTTTATAGATTTAGGATTTGCCTTACAATTCTTTTCTATAATTGGTCACGCCTCATAGTCGTGATTGTCTTCCGCTTGATCCTGTGGTACAAACCCCACCTTTTGCTGGGCATTTGAGATGTCCACCCAACGGAAGTCGTTGTTCGACATGCCGTAGAAAATCTCAAATTGCAAGCTATCATTGGCATTGATGCACCGCTCGAATATCTGGACGATGTCTCGTTGGCTCACGTAAATGTCAGCACCCTGTGGTGGACGCGGACGATCCCGCTCGACTTGACCGATGCGGAC
Source organism: Candidatus Poribacteria bacterium (assembly GCA_009843785.1). Lineage (GTDB taxonomy): Bacteria > Poribacteria > WGA-4E > WGA-4E > WGA-3G > WGA-3G. The sequence goes on from VYCT01000100.1 coordinate 18,002, forward strand.
GCAGATACACGACAATCCGTGCCGATACGCATAAGTTCGCGCCAGAGACTCTGTCCACACCTTGGTTGCGGCATATAGGCTCCTCGGTTCTGCCGATATATCCGGTGTAATCATCTCGACTTCTTCCGGTATGTCTGCAGGTCGGCGTTCCGTCATTGCTTTGTACGGTTCTTGCTCACGATGCCCCTGAGAGACCGTAATACTGCTGGCGGCGATGATACGCTTAACACCTGAGACTTTGCCCGCTTCAAAGACATTGTAAGTTCCAACGATATTGTTGTTCAGCAAGCTTTCCCAGCTCTCTCCGCTCGGATCCGCGGCAAGATGTGCGACAACATCCATGCCTTCAACAGCTTGTCGCACCTGATCAAAGTCGGCAATATCGCACAGAATGAATTTCTCATCTGGAATTTCGAGCGTCCATGACTGGGGAACCCGAACAGACGGTTCCCGTTTGTAGTCAAGCGCATAAGCATCGTACTTTTCCGGCTGTTCTTTCAGCCGTTTGTAGGTCATGTAACCTATCTGTCCAGTGGCACCAGTAACGAGTACCTTCTTGGGTGAAGTCATATTTTGCCTTAGGTCGGTCTTTAAAGCCTTTCTGATGGAAAATTGGTATTAGTGCCCGGTTTTCATTAGTGCCCAGACTGTTGTCAATTTATTCCTTGGTTGGACAGGCAGTGGAACTGCTTGGGGTTCGATCCCAGGATGCCCTTGCCCAGAGAAAATAAGTGCCGCCTGAATCAATATCAATTGTATATTTCAGAAAAAAGACATCCTCTGCTGGTGGAAGGTTGTTTGGTGGGTTCGGTGAGTTATGTACAAGGTAACTGTCGCCGGATGCCCCTTCTAAATCATCAACTGCATGTCCTTGCTCGTCGTTTAAAAAGAATACAGCATCATCTCGTTCATTGAAGTCTTCGACTTCCCACCAATACTGAACACCGCCGTTGAGCCGAGAAACCTTCAATTCTTCAACGGCTTCAACTGAGGTCGCAAACAATAGCATAACAGCGAATAAAATCATTATCTGGTTCACGATTCGCGTTAGGAGATCATATCTCATATTTTTTCTTCCTATGATAGGATATGCCATTTGTAGTGAAGTATTATATGACGCGTGATAAGGCGTGTCAAGCGATTTTTGTCACTTACCCCCATTTTTTTTTGAGGGTAGTCTGTCGTTGATATTGTT
>VYCT01000323.1 GCA_009843785.1 Candidatus Poribacteria bacterium
TTAACAACAAAAACCTTTCACCACAAACCTTCAGAAAAAAATGGGGGCAAGTGACTTTTTTCAGTTGCGGCAAAGCTGCCCTATGTTGTAAATAGTGGCGCGCGTCTAAAAATTTAGCTGCTCCGTGCCGCAGTAGTGCTAAATCTCAATTTCTGATGCTACTTAGCGACGATTAACGTGCCTATTGTAAAACTCTCCCCTACTTGAAGTTGGTAGACATAGATACCACTTTCCACAATTTCTCCAGCTTCATCACGACCGTCCCAGGTCAATTTCGTGGCATCGGGCCCATCTGGATTTAAGGTCTTGACCAGCATTCCATCAATGTCGTAGATAAGCACTGTAAATTCACCGGATCCATCTTCAAGCGCGCTCGCCGGGAAAATAACTTTATTGAAATCGTCATCTGAAGAAAGCGGTGTAAATGGGTTCGGATACGGCTTATCAAAGATACGCAGTTTTTTCTGTATCGGTTCGGATGCGTTACCTACTTCGTCAATTGCGATGATCGCATAAGTGTAATTGCCTGTTGGCCATCCAGGGGTATTAGACAATGTGCGGGCAACAAACGATTGACGCTCATCAATGAATTTGTATTCTGTCAGTTCATCTTCTGGTATTACCTCTATTTCACCCTCGTGAAGCGGTTCGGATTTATCGGTTTCTGAGCGGCTAAACAAGACTTGATACTTTATCACATCACGACTGACGCTCGGTTTCCACAAAACCTCCACACGATCTGTTAGATGGGTAATGTCAATCATCATCGGCGGTTCCGGTGCAGCTGTATCTGGTGATACATTTACAGTCAGTATTGGAGAACGTTCCGATTGCAGGAAAAGCGTCTTATAAGCCGTTATCTGATACGTATGTGTTCCCGCGGGAACGTTTACATCCCGAAACGTGGTTGAGGAACGTTGTTCAACATTAATAGGGAGTTCTTTACCTCTATAGATAAGATAACCGTTGACATCCGGGTCCGTTGATTTCTGCCAGTGGAGTGTCACATCATTTTCGCCGGTTGTGTCGGCTTCAGCGGTGAAAACTATAACGGGATTAGGTGGTACATTCGGGATCACCTGCAATGTAAAATCGTCGTTATTGCGTTTCCCATCTGCTTGTTGGGGTCGTATAAATTCACCGATAGGTGCGTCATCAAGATTGCGCAGGCGCGCTCTGAAGGTTGCCTCTAATGTGACAGTATTCGGTGTTTGACAGTCAAAGGTAATTTCGTAGATTGAGCTCTGCGAATCGACGATGAGATCTGCGAGTTCAACACGGAGAACATTCCCGCCGGAGACGACCGCTCGGGCTACAATTGGATTGCGGTCTCGCAAGATACCTTTGAAATAGGACGATTGCGTCAGGAATCCGGGTGGCATTGTGATTTCAACGGTTTTAATTTCTTCACCCGGTTCCGCGAGTGACCTGTCTATTACAAGCGTCACAATCAGTGGGACCGTTGAACTGGCTGGTACAACGCCCTTTGTTTCCCCAACGACGTTTATTTCTCCAACGGAGGTAACCGCGCCATAACTGCTTATGGCGATACATAGACTTACAATAAGTGTTAAAGCAATCACTATATTTTTCATCAGGTAAACTCTTTTCTAAAGTATCAAATTGATGGAGAACCGGTGTGTTGTGTTGCCCTGAAAGTCTTCGCTGAGCAGTTGAAACCCGTAATCAATTTGGAGGGCAGCACTGCTGATTGGAAGTCTTGCACTTCCACCAAAACCCAAGGTCGTTGCAGAATTACCACCATTCTTTACGCCGTACCCCCCACGGACAGCGATCGCTTTATTCAACCAGACTTCCACGCCTGTGCGTACATAAATCTCTCCATTGCGAGATGCGACCTCGAAAGTTCCTAAACTCCCTTTTAATACATTGCTGACCGCTGCGCCTTGGGTGCTCATCTCTGCGATAGATTCAAGACTGTATGCCAAGCCAGCGCGGATGTTTAGGGGTACCGGGTCTGTTTCCTCGTGAGAAATACTTGTATCTGCGGGCAGCAAATTCTCTATGGATGCTCCGAGGCTCAAACTCTGAAACGGCTTTGCAATCACCCCAAGATCAAAAGAAACGGCTGAACTGGATGTTTGGGCGAAATATGGGTTATCAGCGACGAACTCGTTTGCCTGGTTAAAAGAGGTGCGGAAGAGTTTCAGATTTGCACCGATTGCGAATTGTTTGAAAAGCGCATTTCCGTAAGAGAGCCGCGCTGTCTGTTCATGGTAAACGTCGGAGTCTTCTGCCAAGTCCCCGAAACTTGCCCCAATCGCACCTATTTTCCCAAAAGGGATAATGCCACTAATCGCGTTATAAGTAATGAGTCCATTAAAACGCTGTGCGTGTGTTCCACCGAGGTGGATCGCCTCCATATATCCTAATCCTGCGGCGTTGTAGTTCGCAGCGTTGCTATCATCAGCAAGTGCAACGAATGCGCCCCCTAACCCTAAGGGTCTTGCGCCAACGCCGATGTCGTTAAATGCAGCGAAGGTGACAGCTGGAGCAAACATCGCCATAAATAGAAGCAGATGAAGGACGTGTTTCAATCTATCGTTCCCTTTATAGTCAATCATATCGTTTGTTTTACTCCCGAATCAACATTTTCTGTGTTGCAAGCGTTGTAGGATTTTGAAGGGAGATTCATCTGAGTGCCCCCGTCATTGGTACAAAGCTGACTGGCGTAACCTCGCTTGTCTCAATAACAGGTGTTGCGTTATTTTCAGTTTGGAAACCTTTCCGAATTAAAAGCAGATTTTGTTCAGTATCGCCGACTGGAATCACCATTCGCCCGCCTATTGCGAGTTGCTCAATGAGTCGCTTCGGCACGTCCTTAGGTGCTGCGGCGACAAGCACAGCGTCGTAAGGCGCGTATTCTTGCCATCCATAGTGTCCATTTCCCTTTTTAAGATGGACGTTGTGATAGTTGAGTCTCTCCAATCGTGTTTTCGCACTTTTGGCGAGCCCTGGTATAATCTCAACGGAATAGACTTCCTTCGCCAACTCGGCAAGTATCGCCGTTTGATAGCCGCATCCTGTGCCGACCTCAAGCACTTTTGATGTTGGCGTGAGCTCGAGCAGGTCCGTCATCAGTGCAACGATGTACGGTTGCGAGATTGTTTGGTGGCAATCAATTGGTAGCGGTCCATCTTTATATGCGACATTGCGGTATTGCGGTTTTACAAAGAGATGTCGTTCTACCTTCCGCATGACAGCAAGTACTTGAGGGTCATGGATACCGCGCGCTTCGATTTGGTTTTGGACCATTTTTCGGCGCAGTGTTGAATGGTTTTTAGCGAACAGCATTTTAACTCTGCTCCGGACATCAGTTTTTAAGATTTTAGTTGTAAGTACACTCTATTTTAATTGCTCACACTGATGTGATAAGGCATCAGGAGAAACAACCTCTGTTTCTTGATTATGTTTAAAAGTCTCGCGGTGGTGTTCAAACCGGCATAACGGGTAATAAACCATAACGGCGATTCGGTTTCCGCTTCCGCATTCTCTACACCACCGTTTCCAAGTCTAGTGGGAGATAGGGTCGTAAATGGAAATAGTAGGTTTCCGAATATTTGTGACAGCCATGTTCTTTTAGGGAATTGAACGATTTCAAACGACTTTTCACCCAAGCCTGCGTGTTGCCGCGCGATTGCGAGTGCGAGACTTAAACCGCCTAACTCGTCGACAAGTCCGTTTTCCTTTGCTTGTCTACCCGTCCAGACACGCCCCTGTCCGAGTCTATCGACATCTTCTACTGTCAACTCCGCTCGTCCAAGTGCCACCTTTTTGATGAAATCGTCGTAAATTTCCTGAACCTGTTTCTGTACGATCGCTTGCTCTGCGGGTGGATAGTCTCCATAGTCGGTGTAAAAATCGGCGTGTTCACCGCGTTTGAGGATTTCTTTTTGGATGCCGAGTTTTTCATAGAGGCCTTTGAAGCTATACTTGCCGCTGACAACGCCGATAGAACCGGTAATTGTTCCGGGTTCGGCGACGATAGTATCTGCCGGGGCTGCTATGTAATAGCCGCCCGATGCCGCGACATCGCCCATAGAGACCACGAGCGGTTTGACTTCTGTAAGTCGCACCAATTCACGCCATATCGTATGGGCTGCGGCCACAAGCCCGCCGCCGCTATCAATTCGCAGGACAACCGCCTTGATGTCATCATCGTCTTTTATCACTCTGATAACCCGTGCGATTGTATCAGCACCCATCACTTGTGTCCCCAAAAGCGGGTCAATAAAACTATCACCGGTTAACATCAACCCCTTCGCCTCAACGATTGCGATCTTCGGCTGCGGTACCTGCCAATCTTGGATGTCCAACCGACTCTTCGCGTAGCCACTTAATGTCACCAAATCGGTGCGAGTATCCGTAAGTTCGGTTACAACATCATTGAGTTCATCCTCATAGACGAGCCGGTCCACGAGTTCAGTCGCGAGTGCTTGACGTGCTGTGTAGGGCCCCTCATCAATCCGTTTTTTGACGTTTGCGTGCGTCCATCCGCGCCCATCTGCGATAATGTCTACGAGTTGTTCATAGAGATCATCAAGAATAATATTCTGTATCTCACGGTGTACGTCCGACATCTCTTGCCTTGTGAATGGCTCGGTCATTGATTTGTACTTACCGATGCGTTCAAGATCAGCTCTAATACCGAGCATGTCTAACGCCCTTTTATAAAACGAACGTTCTGTCCGCACGCCGATTAACCGTAGTTCGGCGGTAGGATGCATCAGGATGCCGTCACACGTAGATGCGTCGATGTAGTCGCCGGTAGAGCAATTAGAGAGGTAACAGAGTACAACATGCCCCGATTCCCTGAAGTCCAAGATAGCGTCTGACATCTCTTGAAGTTGTGCGATGCCGTAATCGCTCCCATCGATACGGATGAGAATCCCCGCAACATTGTCGTCCCATTTTGCTATCGGGAGAACTTCTTTGAGAGATCGCATCGGCAGGTCAAGGAACATCCGACGGCGGGGTATCGGCTTTGTTTTAATAGCATTGGAGAAATGGAAATAACCGACCCCGGTTTGTGCGTCTCGGTTTTTGTCAAAGGCGTTTCCTGTTCCGACTCCCCAATTCCCAATATTTATACCAAAACGGACATCAAAACTCAGGTCGCTGTTTAGCGTACCGCGAAGCATGAGTTCACGAATGGGGCGTACTTCTAAAGCATATCGAAATGCTAAATCCTCCAGACCTTGCGTTTTCTGCATGTCAATCGAGAGTGTGGTCCGCCATGTGCCCGGACGGAGTGCTAATCCCAAGTCATAAGCGCGCCCGAGTTTTTCTCCGAGCAATTTGGGTCTGTTGAGATCGCGTGCGGTTGCGCCGATTGAAAAGTAACGTCGTCGATACATCAATCCGACAGAGATAGATCGGAATGCATCATAACCTTTATCGTCCGCATTTATCCAACTGTACCCTGTACCCCAGTAAAATGCGTTGCCTAAGTGGTGTCCACCGGAGAGTGTGTAACGCGTGAAGTCTGTGTGTGCGTCGGCAGTAACAAATTCCATACCGAAGCCTGCCCCGGGGACAGCCAGGAAAAAAGCATCATCGCCTGCCCAATCACTCTGATATGTTCGGAGATAGTATAGGTTTAAACCGCGCCCTGTACCGAGGCCCGAGGGATTAAAGAAAGTGGCTAAAGCATCGTCGCTGACCGCGATAGAACTGGCAGGTAAGTGGGTCCGCACCTTGGGTGATGAACTGGCAGCACAAAGCGTGCTTAACCCGTAGATGAATGCCGCCGAGACAACAGCCTTCCTGATGTATCCTGAGTACTTGTTATATGAAGGTGTAGAAATAAACATTCTTCTCATTGCGTATAAATCCGCAAGTGGGGAGATCACGCCAAACCACGGTTCAAAATCTGCCCTATAGAATACCACAAAACGGCAAAAATTGCAACAAAAAGCCCAAGACTTCCGCAATCTTTCCATGTCTTCCACACATTAGATGCCGCTGATGAGGTTTTAAACCTCATCAGTGAGGGATTTTGTGCAATATATGCTAAGCGCGTCGAGCGTATTGTGGGAACAGCTCGTCATGGATGTCGCTACATTGCTGGAGATGGATTCTTCGGTTTTCATCTGCGGTATCAACCATCGTTGGGAAAAACATACCTGCGCCGGTGTCAATCTGATACCCACCTGCCGAATGGACACTCAGATATTGATGCAACGTCTCTAAATCGGGTTCGGTTGTGCAATGTTGCGTACAATTCATCGTGAACATGCGTCGTCGGGTGCCACCGCCAAAAGATGCGTGATAAGTATCGTGATTGAAAATCACGACATCACCCGGAGAGGTTTCTAAGGCGATGCTGGTTGGAAAGTCGCGAGGTGGAATGCCGTAGAGTGCTTCTGATTGATTCGGATCAATCTTTTGAGCTCTGACGAAATGTGTTGGGTTTTGACTGCCGGGGATAATGCGCAAGCATCCGGTGTCTTTCGTCAGGTCATCAAGGTAGAAGGTCACTTTACAAGCGAAGAGTCTCCCCCAACCACCGTCAGGATGCCAACCGGTGTCGCCAGAGTAATAATTGCCATCACCGCCAGCGTAGTTGAAATCCTCACCAATCACACCACCGATGAGCCCCTTGACCCGTTCATCATCGAGCAAGGTACAGAGTAGAGGTCGGTGCTCGATAGGACCACCAAACATTGTGCGCTTTGTCCCATCGTGATCTTTACCACCGCCGAATTCCTGAATCGTAAGCTCGAATTCTTCTATAATCCATTCCATCTCGCTTGGAGAAAACATCTCCGGTATTGCGAGGTAACCGAATGTATTGAAAAAATTCACTTGATGTTCTGTCAGTTTCATTTTTTTAATTTCCTTTCGGTTCGGTCAAATGTGTTTCCGCTACGAGTTGTTGACACTACTCCCATCGCGCCCAGACATTTGGTGCGATATATCCTTCGTCACTATACGGATCTTCACCAGTGACGGTGATAACCCCGCGGTAATTCCGCTGTCCTTTCCATCCTAACCACGATGCTGTTGAACAGTAGTGGCTCACAAGGATGCGCCGGTATGTATTGCTACGATTCTTTTTTGATCGGTGTAAAAGATAACCGTTGAAAAAGAGGACACTACCGGCTGACATCTCAATCGGGATTTCGTCAGCGTCATCAAAGCCTGCGGCTTCGTGACAACTATCAAATTCATGGCGTTTGTCGTGTGGAAAACGGTCATAGATTATACCGGAGCGGTGGCTATTTGGCAACACCCAGAGACAACCGTTCTCAATTGTTGCATCGTCCAACGTTATCCATACACCGAGGAGTGACCGATCCCGTGTCGGGATTGGATGTTCATCCTGATGCCACGGGTTACCCGTATGTCCGGGTACTTTGCTCAACATCATCGACTGCATGCATTTTACACCGCCATCCCAAAACGGAATATGCGCGCCGACAATCACTCGAAGCACTTCGCAGATTTTTGGATGTTCAATATACCGGCGGACTAGCGGACTAAAGACGTGCGGTTCGCCGACGCACATGATTCTATCTAATATTTCCAATTCGCTCGTCGTTTCTGGCATTGGTGGAATTGCATCGCAAGGGTAATCACCGCGAAAGATTCTCAGCATCTCCGCCTTCAACGCGTCGCATTCTTCCGATGTAATCACATCTGGAAGCATCAAATATCCATCGTTTATGTATGATTTCGCCCAAAGGTTAGACTGTTCTTGTAGCATTCCAGTTCCTTTGTAAGTCGGGTTTGCAACTACTCTGCTCGGATGATCTGCCATGTCTCCGCTTCGTTCGCGAGGACCAGCGTCACTTTGCCTGATGTCTGTTTAACCTGCCCATCCGCTTTCGTGACATATTGCAACGTGTACCCTCCGGTCACGATTGCGGTATCGTCAACGATATTCGGATGGATGTTAACATCGGTGAGCGTCATGTCAATCTGATGATACATTTCAAAAAAGTGTGATACCTTGGATTTAACGTCTTGATATGTGCGTCCGTTCGATAGATACGCCTCTGAGAAACAGGACATAACCTGTGCCAGATCCGCCATGTCATATCCACTTTCATATCGGGTTAAGACGTTCTGGATAGCCTCCTTGATAGTCGGTTCGGCTTGATTTTTTTTCTCTTGTATCTCTGTCCGTACAGCATGCCCTACGGATTCAGGAGAGATGCCCTGTACAATCTGTTGGAGGGTGTATACCTCTGGCGCGGCATACCCCCAAACTTCAAGTTCCATGACCCGCGCGATGCCTTCTACATCGTACACAGGTCGTTTGCCTGCCATGTGTTGGTAATTCCGGACGGTGTCATTTGAAGAGACCGGAACAAGTCTTATTTTACTTGCGATAAGACGTTGACGGATTTCGTGAACCCGCTTGCCTTTCGTGTTATTCCGCGCTGTATACTGTTTATCTTTCGTGTCTCCCGACGGAATCAGCCCCCAGCCAGTGCCGTGCCAATACTCAATCCGGTAGTCTTTCAATCCAAATTGCGGTGCCGGATATTTCTCAGAGTCTATCGTCCAGATGACAATCTTGCGAATGTCAACAGGTTTCGCAAGTGTTACGGACACATAAGGCCGCTTGTTCAAATCTGAGGTGCGGAGATGTTCTAAGCTGCTCCCCCAACCGCTCCCTTCATCCCATGTCTCAGAAGTGGTATCGCCATCGATGACCTCCTCGGCACGATGATTTGGCACGGCTTGTGAGGCATCTGCAGTTGCACCGTTTCGGCTGAGTGCAAAATTAATGAGAGGCGGTGGGGGTTCTAAAAGATGTTCCTGCAACGTTTGTGATTTACAACCGATTATCATCAGTAAAAGCGTCAACCATACAATATACACACGAAGCATTATTGACCTCCTTTTTCGTATCACCTCAAAACCGCTAAACGCCCCAGTAATTGCGCGGTTTGTTCTCCGACGACAGCGCGTATTCTGTAAAAATAGACACCATTGGCAAGCAACATGCCATCATCATTCCGTCCGTCCCACAGATGCTCATTGTAGCCCTCGTTGCCTGAAGCCTCTTTCAAGACTGTTACCCTCCGCCCGGATGTCGTATAAATTGTAATAGAGACTTCATCTGCATCCAGCGACAACCGATAAGTAAAAGTGGTTTCTCGCTTCAGAGGATTTGGGTAGTTATGAATATCCCAAATTTGAAGAGCGGCATCCTCTGGCGAGAAGTCCGTATCATGCTTCTGAAGCGTCTTATAATCGAAATTTGTTAACCAATCGACTTCAGCATTTAAGGTGATCAGCAACTCTGCTTCAATCGTCTGATGTGAATACCCAAAAAGTGGAATAAATTCTTTAATGCCTTTGATGTGCGGTTGTATGGACTTCGAGAACTCTGTAGCACTTATAAGTTTTGCCCGGATTGCCTCTTCTGCTCCGAGTTGGTAGCCGAGCATTATCGCTTCTATTAATTTCGTTCGGCTTTCAAATAACAGCACCCATAGCTCCATCAAGTGAATCGCGTCGTTTAAATCCTCAGTCGCCTCAAGGTCAAAGGGTTCTGCAATCTCGCTTGCCGCCCTTATCTCATTTGCAGATTGCTGTTGCGGTGCCAAAAGTGCGGTAAACCGGTTTGATGCAAATTTAGCGATCTTAAATTCGGGGATAGAGAGTGTATCCTCTACAGCCCGGGGTCCAATCAGCGTCCAGAATCGTGTCGCGAGTCCAGCGGAACCGCTTCCATAGGTGCCGCCTACAGTTAAGGAGCCGGCGTAATCGGAAACATAGCTCGCCATGTTCCATCCATTTACGCGTAAAGCATTCAGAATATGTGGTGCTGCTTCAGCACCGTATCGGGCAATCAATTCATTAAGGAGTAGCTGAAAATAGTCAAGTTCGATATCCCAATTGAGATGCGCGCTGACAAGCCTGTCAAGGTATCCCAATCCCTGTGTCGCGCCTTGGACGGTAAACCCACCTAAACCGATGACTTCGGGATCGTTGGCGAGTTGTCGGACACCTTGTACAAACAGGTCGCTCTCCAGCATCCAGAACGGCATGACCTCTTCCACTTCGTGGGAGAGTACGATGAAGCGATGTCCAATTTCACCAAGTGCTCTGATTTGTGGGATAGGCACCCCCGCATCTGCGACCGGTTCGCCATCTGCGCCCCACTTTCGCGAGAAAATAGTCCCTTTCGGCAATTGGCGTGCATAGTTCGCTTCAGCATCCTTAAGCCAACTACTGTCATACCCGGAGATGTAGAATTTGAAATCCGGACGTACCTCTCGTGCGGCATTAATAATCGTAAAGTAGACTTGCCAGAGTTTTGCTTGTCCCTGTTCTGTTCTATCCCCACAATCTGGACAATTGCATGCGCGCGTCTCATGTCCCCAGGACCTGAGATGAAACCCGGCAAGTGTTGGATACGTACGTACAATCGCCTGAATCAGTTCCTTGGCAAGTGTGTGGAATTCCGGTTTGGACCAGCAGAACGGTCGGTAAGACACTTCATTCCGAGATGCGCCATAAAGGACTTCTGGTCCCAAAACGTCCGGACGCTGCCGAATCAGTGCTTCTGTCGGCTCACCGGTCACATACATGAAAAGGTAAGCATCAATGCCGCGGCGTTTGAGGGCATTAAACCGACCTTGTAGCGTTGCGATCCGGTTCCGTCGTTGTGCTATCGGTTCATCTTGCAGTGCTTCAAATGCGGGGGTATCCACATATTTGAAAGCAGTTCCGAATCCGTCTTCGATCCCCGTGCCTGTCCAAACTCCTTCGCCGCCACTCATGTTGATACGGTGGCGTGCGAGCCAGTCTGGGTTTTCTATCTCTAACACAGCACGCACCGGGTAAAACGGAGCGGAGGTTTCATTTATGAACGGCACGCGTAGTGCCTGCGCTCTGGTAACTGCGACCTCCGGATGGACGGGTGTTAAGCCAGTTAACGCCGTAATACATTCTTCGATGAAAGCATACGCGCCGTAGATAACGCCTCTTGCGGTGTGTGCGGTCACAATAATAACGATCTCAGTGCCGACCTCAACTGTTTTGATACGATAGCCTTCGTCTCCGAGTTCTGCTCCCAATGAAAGTTCTATGTTCGCCTGTAGTCCCGCAATCGTCGGATTTGATTTAGGGGTACCTAACACAATCACTGTCGAGGTTTCTGTCTGTTGTCGATTGGTGTAGATGTCGAGTTTAGCTCCGGTGAATTGCTGGATAAAGGTTTGGATCTCCTCGGCGGCGAATTGTTCCTGCTCCGATGCCTTCGCGCCAATCTGGAGTGTCGCCGTGGGTTCCCCGGAGACAGCAATCGGAATTTCATTACTTTTTACTGGCAGAGCAGACATCAGAAAACAAAATACGGCAATGAGCGTAGGGAGTCCCTTCTTATACCGTGTCGCGTTTAGAGGCATCAGGCACCGCGTTTTAATGGACATGTTTACCTTGAAGTAAATATTGGAGGACGCAAAAGGTTAGCGCGAATCCAATAACAAATAGTACTTTCGCGAAGCGACTCAAGCCGGTTTTTTCAACGGTATATTTGCCACGGAACCCATCCATCACGACATGCAGCAGGGTACCTACGGCGAATGCTGTCAGGTACTCTGTTAATTCCGCGAAAGCCCCGCGGAGCAGCTGCTCTCCTAATATTGCACCGACCACTGGTCCAATTATCAGTGGTGTCAACCGCGCCAAAACTTTAACAAATGTCTGGTCTCGAAGCAGTGCGACAGCCATAAGCGTCCCAACTGGCAGGCGATGGATCAATACGCCGAATGCAAGGGCACCCCCCAAGACTTCTTCTCTTGCTGCGATAACCAAAGCAAGCCCATCTGTGAGCGAGTGGATCGACAAGCCAAAGACTGTTAAGTTGACCCCCCACCCAAACTTCTTTTTATCGGCGTTGCTTTCGGTTTCATCCCGACGATGCGTTGTAAGGTGTTCAATCACTGAGATTAGGAGGAACCCACCCCACATTACGAGGATCGTACCGTACCCTATCTCGGTGTACAGGTGTATCATCATTACTAAGACGACACCGAGAACTGCGCCAGCGGTTAACCCGAATATGTTTCCAAAATGTTTTTGCTGTATCTGGGATACAAAAGCGATGCCTGCGCCGAGTAGGACCGTCACCACCGCGATTGCCAGATAAAATATAAGCATAGTATAAATATAGCAAAATTCGGATTGCATTGCAATCTAAATTCTGTACACTCGTTTACCGCTATTTTTCAATTGACGCGTTTGTGGATTAATGATATAATTGATTTTCACTGCTATGCAAATAGACGCGAACGCAGCTCGAGTCGGGTGTTATATCTATATTTTGTTATCTGATAAAGGACGGTCAAATATAAAGGACGGTCAAATGAAATGTTAGAAAAAATTTTTGATGTTATTATCGGCTTTATGCTCAATAGAAATTTGGAAAAGGAGATGGGAGTTCGGCATAAGTTTTTCAAGGGGTGTCTCGCTGAGATCCCTTCAAAAGCGTTTGACAGACTCGTTGATCTTATAGTCGGAACTCGCTATTCTTATTACTTGGAAATGCGGCGTAACCTGCTTGAGGGAGGGGTTGTTGAGATCCCTTCAAATATCTTTGATTGGAAGGCACTTGAACGCACGAGTGGCTATTTGCGCCTCTATATGGAAGATTTTCATGATAAGTTCAAGGAACGCTATGACGGAAATTTTCCCGCTGAAGATTTTAAAGACTGGTTCCGTTATTTTCATATTGAACGTCCTGAACAAGAATCGACGAAAAAATCTGTTTCTGAAGCGTTGCTCGCTGACGATTTACCGAGAATTTAAGTTTAAGGTTAACGCCGAAGATGCCGGATTTGGCGAATGTTCAGACCGGCATCTCGTCGTAAGTTCTGCCTTCTAACTCCCGTCCTGTTTTCGATTTACGTTTGCCGCCCCATTGCTTGAAGAAAAATGCAACATCGGCATCCGCACACTGTTCACGGATTTCAATAACCCACTTCTTCTCCATTTCGCGTGCGCCGGGACCGGACTCACCACCTACGATAACCCAATCTATACCGTCCAATTCTAAATTTGGCAGCGCGCCGAGCAATGGTTCGAGTGATAGAAATTTGATATGCGCGTCAGTTTGACGGAGTGCTTCGATTCGATCTGTCACGTGTTTATCTTCAACACTGACACCCATCCAAACGTTGGGGGACCAAGGCAATTTGGAATTGAACTCCAATAGTCGCTCTGCTCGTTTTGTCAGGACCTGGAATTGATGTCTATCTGCTTTTTCCATCACAGCAAAAACCTTCTGGATATCGGACAATTCGACTTTTTCATGAAAGAGGTCACTCATGGAATTGACGAAGATTCGGCGGGGCTTTTTCCATTTGAGTGGTGCATTGAGCAGCTCTGGAACGAGAATGACTTTTTGCGTCCACCGCGGTCCTGCTTTGGTATTCTTAGCCAGACCTTCGTAAGCCATGCCTTTGCCAGAGAACCGGGCTGCGATCCGTTCGGCATAGCAAAACCGACAACCTTCTGAGACGCGTGTGCAACCGCGTACAGGATTCCACGTAGATTCTGTCCACTCGATTTTTGATTGCATCGCCATTTTTCGCGTACACCCCATCATTTTTTTCTGAAAAAGTGGATCCAACCGACAAATCCTGCCACGACCATAATACAATAGAACGCGTAATAAACCCATATATTAACCAAGTAAGTTAGATATTGGATGCCTACGAAGACTATAACAGCAAAGGCACTACATACAAAAGGGATCCACGCGCCAGCCGCCATTCGCTTTTGGACGAATTCTTCGGCAAGCGGCAAGTTTGACACCGGTTTTGGATAAAAAATGACGTAATAGAGTAAAATAGTGAGCCCTGGTAGGACGTAAAATATCCCTGAAACACCCCAAAGAACGGTCGCAATGCAAAGCGTCAGGAGTGTAAGTGGAACAACAATATAGAGGAAGGCAGTCGCCTGCACACCTCGCCACAAGTCACGCGTTGTTGCAAGTGGTGCAAGCGTTAACATCCACGATGCTTTCCAATGTTCTGAGTATCTGACCGGTAAAATGAAAGTCCCTATAAAACTTGTACCGACAAAGTAAAACATCATGGAAAAGCCTGGACTTAATCCGATGGCGTAAGCGTCTTGAATCCACTTGAGAGGAAATAGCTCGTCTTGCATAAATAAAATCACGAGTATAATGATGGCACCGAACGAACTGAAAAGTTGTCGCAATATGTGCTTATCGCGCCACATATACGCAGCACCGAGGCAAAACGCTGCGCGCATAGCAGGGTTTCGGAACAGTTTCGCGAACAGCGGTATTTTCACCCGTAACTCGGATTTCTGTTGATTGCCAGATTCCAACAAGTAAGAGAGGTATTCTGAATAACTTTTCGCGATACTCCGAAGTGGGACGAATACCAAAATGAGTGTTGAAATGACTGCCAGTCCAGCTAAAATCAAAAAATGGCGTTCGATTTCTCCTACCCCCAGCGATACGGCTCCGGCGAACCAACCGTTCGGAAGGGCATAGAACCATTTCACAAATGCGTTTAATTTATCTATTCCGCCATCTGATAATGAGAAAGGTAAACGGGGAAGGAAAATCCATACCATAGGGAAAAGACCTGGAAATATAAACTGCGCGTATTGCGCGATATTTCGGAGGCTTTTCTTGGTATAGAGTTTCGTTAAATACCCTGCGAAGACTGTCATCACGCCAATCGTAAAGAAGCCTGACATGAAAGCGATAAACAGATAGACGATCGGAAAAAGGTATAGGAGCTGAGAAGACTCTCGGGCATGAAGCCAGATACCAGCGATCGCAGGTGGCAGATTGAAACTGGCTAACAATAACACGGTGTAAGTGAGGACCTGCGTCAGTTTCACAAGAAAATAGGTGCGCGATGAAACGGGAGTGTGTGCCACAATAGGGTAATGTGTAGGCGCGATAAGAATATCAAAGTATGGGATCGTCCAGATGCCTATCATCGCCATAGACATGGTAATGTTGATCAGCGCGTAGGTGAACACGTTCAAAGAGACAAGTAGCATAGACGCGCTCGAAAGTCCCACGATTAAAAAAATTACACAACTCAAACCAAGCGACAGGTTGACAAAACGATTCCCTTTAAGCGCGCGTTTCTCCACCAATTTCTCTGTATTCAGGAGGTACCTGTACTGTGCTGGAGAGGCACCGAGCATTTTCACGATTCTTTCAAGCATCTACAGTTTCCTCCGCTCGTTTATCTTTTTGTAGAAAATGAATAAAACTGATAAGACCACCCACAACTATAGCGCAATAGAAGCCGTAATAGACCCATACATTCAGCAGATATGTTAGAAATTGGATGCCTATGAAGACACCAGTGATAAAGAGACTTGATAAAAAAGGAATCATAGTTTCACCAGCCATCTGGCTTTGGACGAATTCTTCGGCAAGCGGCAACCCAGATGTCGGTTTCGGGTAAAGAATCACGAAATTAAGTAAAATGATGACTATCGGTAAAACATAAAATATGCCTAAGGCACCCCAAGTAACAGTCGCAATACAGAGCATCAGGAGCGTACACGGCACAACCATATAGACGAAAGCCGTTGCCTGCACACCTCGCCATAGGTCATTCGGTCCGGGGGTTGGTGCGAGTGTTAACATCCACGATGCGTTCCAATGTTCCGAATATCTAATGGGTGAAATAAAACAACCGATGAGACTGATTCCGACGAAATAGAACATCATAGAGAAACCTGGGCTTAACCCAATGGCAAAGGAATGTTGAATCCATCCTTGTTCAAATATGACGATGAGCATAAGAACGCTTCCGAGCGCAGCGAAAAGTTGCTTTAACAGCGTCCTATCGCGGCGCATGTACACAGCACAGAGGCAAAGTCCCGCACGGATAGTGCTATTTCGGAACATTCGCGCAAACAGCGGCGTTTTCACTCGGATTTTAGCCTTTTGCCGACCACCGGATTCCAAGAGATAGGAGAGATATGTTGAATAACGCTGGGCGATACTCCGAAGCGGAACGAATATCAAGAATAGCGTTGAAGCGACAGCCAATCCTGCTGAAATCAAGAAACGCAGTTCTACTTCTCCAAGCACAAGCGAGACAGTGCCGGCGAACCAACCGTTCGGAAGCACGTGGAGCCATTTAAGAACCGAAGCCAATAGCTCTTCTGGTATGTACGGTATCAGACGCGACAGGAGTATCAGCGTCACGGGAAGGAGTGCTGGAAATATAAATTGTGCGTATTGTGCGATATTTCGGAGGATCCGCTTGCTGTAGAGTCTTGTCAAATATCCCGCGAAAACTGTCATCACACCGATTGTGAAAAAACCGGACATAAAGACGATCGGCAGGTAAACAATAGGAAAAAGGAGCCGTAGCAGAGAAAATTCACCTTTATGAACCCAGATACCACCGATAGTAGGCATCAAGTTCAAACTGCCTAACAACAGAACGGTGTAGGTGAGGATCTGTGTCAACTTCACGAGGAAATAGGTTCTTGATGACACGGGGGTATGTGCTATGACCGGATAGTTTATCGGTGCCAGAAGCATATCAAAATATGGGACTATCCAGAGGCTTATCATCATAGACATCGTGATACCGATAAGCGAGAAAGTAAATGTGTCCATCGATAAGACGAACGGCATAAATGTGAATAAGACACTCATTATAAAACCGAAAACACAGGTCACAGCGAGCGACATATTGGATAAGTCGTTTCTTCCTTCAAGTGCGCGTTTCTCGACCAATTTTTCCGTTCTTAGCAACAACCTATACTGTGTTGGAGAAGCACCGAGCATTGCTACGATTTTGTCAAGCATCCAGAGTGTTCTCCGTCACAATCCGAATGGCTTCCTCGGTTTTTTCATCAATGCCCGTTGTGTCGGTTAGTTGTGTGAAAATCTCATTGAGTGCGGTCTGATTTGTCTGCTGTCGCAATTCCTCTACCGGTGCATCGGCGATCAGTTTCCCCGCATCGATAATCATAATGCGCGGGCAAAGCGTTTCGGCAACTTCAAGGATGTGCGTGCAATAGAGGATCGTTTTTCCCAACTCGGCTAAACGTTGGAGGAGGGTTTTCATGAGGGTTACCGTTCCGACATCCAGGTTGGTAAAAGGTTCATCTAAAAACAGGACATCTGGGTTATGCATCAGGGCAGACATGATGATACACTTCTGCCGCATGCCCTGTGAAAAACCGCTTATTCTTTGGTTTGCCTGAAATGCCATATCAAACAACTTGGCAAGTTCTTTTATTTTCTGCGCGATGAGGCGTTCCTCTAAATGATAGAGCCTGCCGATTAATTGAAGGTGCTCTACCAAGGTGAGGTGTTCGTAGAGTTGTGCCTCTTCTGGCACGTATCCGATGTGCCGCTTTAATTCAAGCAGCTCCGTTTCGGCGTTATATCCTGCCACAGCGATTTCGCCGGATGTCGGTTGCAGCAAACCGACGAGCATTTTGAGCGTTGTGCTTTTCCCGGCACCGTTGGGACCGAGATAACCGACGATTTCACCTTGTTTCACTTCAAAGCTAATATCGTCAACTGCCGTGTTTTGCCCATATTTTTTCGTGAGATGTGAAACTTGAATCATATTTTTCTTGTCCTTGTAGTTTAGGTCTATTTACAATAATTAGAGACGCGATTTTGGGGCGAAAAGGGTGCATAATTGCAGAAAAACGAGAAAATGGAGTGGATCTGCCACCTCGCAAATAACTGAATACTCTCACTGCAAGGCAAACGGATAACTGATCAACTGAATACTCACAGTAGACATCCATTTCAATTTATGATAGCATATTTAGACATTCCTATCACCTTGATTTCTTCTTATTTAAGAAAAAAGGAGCAGACATCATGGAATTCGTTCAGTTAACAGAGGCACAGCGTCAGGAATTTGAAGAGAACGGATACTTTATCATGCGCTCAGTACTCGACGAGGAGATGATAGATCGCTTGCTGGAGGCAGGGGATCGTTTAATGGCATCGCTGAACCTCAATGGCGGACATTATGGACACAGGCGGGACGGATTGGTACAAGAACCTGTCTTCGCGGAACTTGTATCACAAACAAAAGCGATCCCCTTGGTGATTCAACTTCTTGGTACGAATCTGCACATTACCAATACCGCGCTTCTCTATAAGCATCCGCAGCCACACGAACTTCCAGAGCAGCGTGGGTGGCACCGGGATGCCGGGGTGCATTTGGATCTTGGACACAAGGATTGCCCGCGCGTCGGATTGAAGGTCGCTTACTGCTTAACGGACTGCGATGTACCGAATTCTGGTGCGACGCTGTTTATTCCAAAGAGCCATAAGTCAGGAGTCCCCTTGGGAATCCCCGAAGGTGAGATTGATCCGATTGAACCTTACGACGAACCGTTACTCCGCGCCGGGGACGCTTATTTCTTTGAAAGCCGTATCTACCACACCACCGGACTCAACTGGACGGATAAAACCGCCAAAATTGTCATCTACGGCTACCATTACGCGTGGCTGAAGCCTGAGGGTTATCTGTCATATTACAATGATAGACAGCAGCCCGACGAAGATGTGTTAGCACTCGTTGATGACTTGGGGAAACAGTTTCTCGGTGGTGGAGGTGGCGCAGCGGCACAATGGGCAGCAGAGCATAATCTGGCGTTAGAACAAGCACCACACGTCGTGACAATCTAATCCGCACTGCCTCCTTAAAACCGATAGAACGTCCGCGCATTTTCCGCCATAATCTTGCGTTTGAGCGTCGGCGCGAGGTTTTTTGGAAGTGCCTGATCAGGAGAATCGAAATCCCAGTGCGGATAGTCGGTTGCGAACATTAACTTGTCGTCCAAGTTGAGCTGCGCGAGGAGTTGGTCGAAGTATTCTTGTTTGGGAGGTTCTTCGATCGGTTGTGTGGTAATCCAGAAGTGTTCCCGGATATATTCAGACGGTAACCGTTTTAGTTCTGGCACTTCGTCATGCAGTTTTTTCCACGATCGATCAAGTCGCCACATCAATGGGGGTAGCCAAGCGAATCCGCCTTCGATTAGAACGACTTTGAGCGTAGGGAATTGTTCAAAGACTCCCTCACAGACGAGGCTGGTGACCTGTGTCTGAAACGTCACTTACCCCCATTTTTTTCTGAAGGTTTGTGGTGAAAGGTTTTTAGTGT
>VYCT01000378.1:0-13478 GCA_009843785.1 Candidatus Poribacteria bacterium
AAAAAACTTAACGAACCTTACCTCACAACTATACTTATGGGTAACAGTAAGACCTTTAGGTAGTGGGTACCTTGACTACTGTTCCAATATACCCTTAACAACTGTGGCGCGCGTCTTGATGTTCCATTGATGCGCCCTTAGCATAACATGATTAAGCAAACCTAACCGCTATGATAGCAAGGAGAGTAAATTGTCAACAGAATCATGCCCTAAAAGTCCAGCCGATGAGGCGGACATTATCCACCCTCGTGTTCTACCGTTTATAACTGTTCACCTCGCATGTCTCGCAATTCTCTGGGTAGATGTTCAACCTATCGACTGGATTATCTGTGGCGCATTGTACGTTATCCGCATGTTCGGAATTACGGCGGGGTTTCATCGCTACTTTTCGCACCGATCTTTTAAAACAAGTCGTGTATTCCAATTCTTTTTAGCGTTTCTGGGACAGAGTTCCGCACAACGAGGTGTACTCTGGTGGGCAGCGACGCATCGTTACCACCATAAGCACTCTGACACAGAACGAGATGTGCACTCACCAGTTCAACACGGATTCTGGTATTCTCATGTACTTTGGATTTTCTCCAAACGAGGACGGTCAGTAGATTACAGTTTAATTAAGGATTTCCAGAAATACCCGGAACTCGTTTGGTTAGAGAAATGGGAAAGACTGCCGCCATTTTTATTAGGGTTCCTTGTATGGCTAATTGCAGGCTGGTCGGGACTGGTCGTAGGTTTCTTCGTGAGTACGGTATTCCTTTTTCACGGCACATTTACGATTAATTCGCTTTCACACGTGATAGGCAAACAGCCGTACGCCACCGGTGATAGCTCTCGCAACAACCTCTTTCTGGCACTCATTACGTTAGGGGAAGGGTGGCATAACAATCACCATCACTTCCCAAGTGCTACGCCGCAAGGTTTTCATTGGTGGCAAATTGATGTTACATATTATATCTTGAAAGTTTTATCGATCTTTAGAATTGTCTGGGACCTTCGTTTACCACCAGCACATGTGGTGGCGGGTAAACGTAGGTTGTCGTTAGCCACTATTGAGAGTGCAGCACAGCAGCTCGCTGCGAGTTTTTCGATTGAACATATCGGTAAAACGGTCCTGAAAGCGTGGACACACACACCCAAATTAGAAGAACTCCGCAACCGTGCTCGCATCGGTCAGTCAGAGGTTGAAGCGTTTCTCAAAGAAATGAAAATCCTTGAGTTGCCAACAATCGAAAATCTCAAACATCGCGCACAAAAAATGTTTGACCATCTCCCATCGTTAAATCCGATTGTTGAACGTGCGAACCATATCATCGTTCAAGCTGTTTCGGTGTGGCTGCTTCAGAGCGATATGTGTGAGGCATAGATCGGTGTGTAACTGCTTAATTTTCGATGTTAAGTTTGATATAAGCATATACCGGAAATTTGAAAAATAACCGTAACTTTTCTATAAGCAAGAAATCGGTTTCAACGGATCCGCCTAATGGCACCTATGATCGATTCATTGCACCATTTCGTGCTAATGGACACAAAATCTGCCCTATTTTGTGCAGTTATTTATGCACATCTCGTAAAGAATAGGGCAGCAAGTATTTCCCAAACTGGCACGTAATTTGCAGGCAATAGTTATTGATTGATAGTCAGATGAAAGGAGTTGTCTAATGGAAGGTAAACAAAAGTATCGCGTTGCACCACCGGGATTTACGTCGGAACAGTGGAAAACCTTTAACGAAGACGGTATTATCTTCATTGAGGATGCTATCTCCGATGAAGATATTCAGAGCTATATCGACGCAATAGACCGCGTCGCTGCGGCGAATCCGAAATACAAGCCAGGCGGGTATCTCGGCATGCAAAACATCGTTGAACGTGATCCTGTGTTCACTCACTTGATTGATAACGAACGGCACGTCGGTTATGCCTACGACCTGTTCGGGGAACTCCTCAAGCTCCACATAAGCCAGTTTTTCCTGAGACCTCCAGGTGGCAAACAATATAACCAATGGCACCCGGACGGTGCGCGGGCACTCCCTTATGGTGTCTTTTCACCCAAGCTGCCGTTACAGATCAAAGTAGGGTATTGGCTGACCGATCTGCCGCGCGAGAAGATGGGGAACCTCGTCGTGTTACCGGGGAGTCACCGTCATCAGTATATGGACGGCTACGACACACACGAAAGTGTTCCGGGAGAAATGGTCGTCTGCCCGCGTAAAGGCACAATGACGGTGATGCATTCGAGCATCTGGCATCGCGTCGAACCGAACGAGAGCGACGTGGTGCGTTACAATATTTTTGTCGCTTATTGTCCGTCATGGCTCACGCCTGCTGACCGTTTTCATTCTTCACCGGAGTGGTTGGAGACGCTCAACCGCGAACAGCGTATCATCATGCGGAGTTATAAGAACGCGTATCATAACGCCAAACCGCCCGCATCAGATTTTCCACTTTTCCTTGAACGCGATACAGGTATTGAGGCGGATGAAGGTGCGTATCTGGAACACGTTCAGTTGCATCGCCGTAAACGGCAGACAATGCCCGAAAGGCTTGCAGCGTTGTAAAAACGGCATTTTTTACCCTTAATTAGCAGCAAACAATATACAGGCGTATCAAAAACCGTTTTTTGACATCGGAAAAAACGAGCAAAAACCCAATAGTTAAAAGATTATGAAGACATTGTTCCTCAAAGACATGCGTTATCGTCAAGCGAGAGTCGTGTTAACGGCACTCGGTATCACCGTGCTGATTTCATTGATCCTTTTGTTAGGTGGTATCATGAACGGGATGCGCATCCAAGCACGGCAATATGTGGAATCTACCGGTGCGGATGTTTGGATATCTGCTGAAGGCTCTGGCGGCGCATTTATTGGATTCTCTATGGTCGTTGAGGAATACATGGCATTTCTGAATTCAGAACCGGGGTTAGCCCCCGATTCAGCATCTCCTTTAGTTTTTGCACAAGCCCGTCCGACAGTTGGTGGAAAGTCAACCAAGGCAATCGTCGTCGGCTATAAATTGGGGCAACTTGGCGGACCTAAGCAGGCTATTGCAGGTGAAGGGAGAATGTTTACCCCAAGCAATTTTGAAGACTATAGACCCGAAGATCCAGTCCCGTACGAGGTCGTCATTGACGAAAAGATGGGACTGGAAATCGGAGAACAGATCACGCTTGGCAATGAAAAGGTGAAAGTTGTTGGGAAGGCGGAAAGTCTTATGTTCGTCTTGGATACACCGCTGCTTTTTATGGATGTCCGTATTGCTCAGAAACTTCTGCTTGGCAACACGCCACATGTTAATATGATGATCGCCAAAACGGATAAGAATGAACAACCCGTACAGATCGCCTCCGATTTAGACGCATTAGAAACCATTGAAGCACGCACTTTAAAACAGACGCTCACGGACATCATCGCGTACTATGTTGACGAACCAATGAAAGCCGTGCAATTCCTGCGGGTCATGCTCTGGTTAGCAGCAGGCATTCTTGTCGGGATGATTACTTATGTGACGATGCTTGAAAAGACACAAGAGATCGGGGTGTTGAAAGCTATCGGTGCCTCCAATAACTATGTGATGGGATTATTGCTGAAACAGGTCATTCTAATCTCTGCTGTCGGTGTAATACTTGGACTCGTCCTATCTTACGTATTTGCGGCGGCAGCACCGATCTTTGTCGCAATTCATTTCGTTGAATCGATCATCGTCGCGTGCATCAGTTTTGTTGTCTGCTGTGGCAGCGGTTATCTGGCTGCGCGCAAAGCGATTACTGTTGATCCGATGATCGCGTTCCGGGGAGAAATTTAAATGGCAACCATAGTAGAGGGAGTCGGTCTAACGAAGCGATTCGGCACAGGCGATGCAACCGTTGTCGCAGTTGACGCGGTCGATATCAGAATAGAAGAGAGTGAACTGGTGATGCTCATGGGCGACAGTGGTTGTGGGAAAACAACGCTCATTAGTCTTCTCGGTTGTATTTTAACGCCGGATGACGGGGAACTCCGAATTGATGACGAACTGATTCATACGGTGTCCGAAGACCTCAGTATAATCCGTCGTGAAAAAATCGGATTTGTTTTCCAGTTGTTTCATCTATTACCTTACCTTACCGCCTTAGAAAATGTGATGGTTGCTATGGATATCGCCAGTACAAAGACTGATGAAGCCGAAAGCCGCGCAACGGAACTCCTCACCCAAGTCGGTTTAATCGATCGGCTGCATCATCGTCCTGCCCAACTATCAGGTGGTGAAAAACAGCGCGTCTCATTTGCACGTGCCCTCGCCAACCGCCCGAAAATTATCTTTGCTGATGAACCGACTGCCAATCTTGACAGTCGCCAAAGCGACAATTTAATGAGTTTGATTCAAGAACTACGCCGGGAATACCAAACCACTATCGCGATTGTAACGCATCACGAAGGCTTAAAAGAGAACGCCGATCGCGTTATCCAGATGAAAGATGGAAGGATTGTTACGGCATGAACAGAGATAAGATTTTTACACGCTATAGAAGAATAACTCTGGCTTTAACAATTGGTATTTTAATTTTTCTTCTTACCCTACCAACTTCTACTCGATCCGAAGAATATCCTGGCTTAGCTGCGTTGCAACAACCCGACTTCCTGACAAGCGGATTGTACGGAGGCGGTCTGACCTTCATTGGCACAAGCCCGTATATTCAACTTCAAGCACAGCCGGATGTTTCCCTCGGAAAAGTCGGTATCGGGTTAGACTTAGTTGTACTCTATAATCCGTACGCAACAGATACCGGTACGCAATTCCTCGCTGAAGACGGTGAGTCATGGGATAGTCCAAGTACATGGCTAAGACTCATCCGTTACGTCAGTTATGCACAACCTTACGACCCGTTCTATTTTCGTCTTGGGGAATTGGATTATCTAACAATTGGACACGGTTCTATTATGTCCGGGTATTCTAACTACGACCGGCGCGGATTACGTGTGAACCTCAGGAAATCCAATAACAGATACGGTGTTGAAACGATGGTGAACGATCTTGGGAATCCTTTAATCTTCGGAGGACGACTGTTTTATCGACCGTTTCTACGTTCAGAAAATAATACCTCTCTCACACCATTTGAAGATCAACCGACTTCACGTTCAGGAAATAATAACTTCCTCACACGATTTGAACTCGGGGGTACCTATCTCACCGATATCGATCCAAACCCACAAGAAAATGCGGAATACCCGTTGATTGCCTTAGGCGTAGACGCAGGATTTCCACTTATTGAGAGAAGTACGTTTCGGCTTGACCTCTATAATGATTTTGCCGTGCTCAACACTTTACCTCCGAAACCGGAGGATGTGTTTGAAGAAC
The DNA here is from genome assembly GCA_009843785.1 of Candidatus Poribacteria bacterium. Classification (GTDB taxonomy): domain Bacteria; phylum Poribacteria; class WGA-4E; order WGA-4E; family WGA-3G; genus WGA-3G. The sequence goes on from VYCT01000378.1 coordinate 5,332, forward strand.
CCGAAGAAGCGTTAGAAATGGAATCAGTTGAGCAGGAACCCACAAGACGATTAGAAAGTGCTCCGATAGGAGGAGAAGATACTACGCCAGCAAAAGAATTCGCATGGGGTAACGCCGTTGGCGTTGGATTTACTTTTACCAAAGCCATCTTCAAACTTGAGTACCGCGTCCTTGGCGAAGGATATATCCCTTCTATCTTTGATTATACGTATGAGTCGGCAAAATTGATCGCGCCAGAACCGGATATGCCCGATTTCCTGGATCTCGAAACGAGCAATGAACAGAGACGCGGCTTCTTTTCACAATTCATCTGGAAGCCGGGGGAACACCTCCATTTCTTTGGGACCTTTGAAGACTATAACAATAGCTCACCTAAACTTTATATGGTGGTCTCAGAATCGGGATTAGTACCGCGGCTCAGGGTTCGGGCACTCTATACAAAACGGGACATCGGTGAGGGGGACGAGACGAACTTCTTCGCAGATCTGTTTAATCTTGATGAAAAGTCCGCATTCCGTTTAGAGATTGGCTATGCAATCTATCCGCCGATTGAAACGATTGTTACGCGTGAGTACCGGTTCCGCCGTGTCGAAACAGCAGAGGGTATCTCGCAATTTGAACCGATTCATAAAACTTCATTCATGGTAGGCATCAGGACGGATTTTTAGTACTAATTTGGGGAAATCACTAAAAGCACACAATGTCCATGAGTTCGCTTCACGGTTTCACTTCAATTTTGATCTCCTCGTCCTCAACAATCAACGGATAAGTCCTGATGCGGAGGCGAGGGTCCGTTTGGCATTCTCCAGTTTCTGTATTATAAGCGTAGCCGTGGACGGGGCACACAGCAATACCGTTCCGAATTCTGCCTCTACCGAGTGAACCCATGGCGTGCGGACAGGTGTTGTCCACAGCACAAAATTTACCATTTTCATTGAAGATAGCGACTCGCCTTCCATTGACAGTAAAAGCCTTTCCGCGCCCGTCTCGTATGGCTTTTGTTTTCGTGACTGTAGTGTAATCAGACATTTTTTACTCCTTGACGCTTCCTAAAGTAATCCCTTGTACAAATTCGCGCTGCATCGCTAAAAAGAGAATAACAATCGGCATCAGCGACAGCAGTGTGCCAGCCATCAGCATACCGTAATCTTGACGATAGATACCGACGAGATTTGCTAAACCGATGGGCAGTGTATATTTCGCTTCATCTCGCAAAATGATGAGGGGCCAAAGATAACCGTTCCATGAACCTAAAAACGAATAGATCGTTAGCGCACCGAGTGCCGGTTTGATAATAGGCAGCACGATCCGATAATAGATTCCAAACTCGGAGCATCCATCAATACGCGCTGCATCAAGCAGCTCCGACGGAATCGTAACAATAAATTGACGCATCAAAAACACGCCGAACGCGCCAACCGAAAATGGGATGATAATCGCCTTATAACTATTCAGCCATCCGATGTCGTACATCAACCCAAACAGAGGCACAAGCAACACCTGAAAAGGCACCATCATGGAGGCGAGAAGAATCCCGAACAGGATTTTCTGACCACGGAATTGATACTTCGCAAACGCATAACCGCCAAGAGAACAAAAAAACAGCGTAAGCAGCGTTGACGCAGTGGCGATGAAAATACTGTTGATAAAGTAACGATTATACGGTACTGTCTTCCAGAGGTTTCGGTAATTTGAGGTTAACTTATCCCAGACGATTGACAAGTAAGAGGGTTGATGAATTGATAATTGTAGGAGCAATTGATTCTCTGTTCCCGCTTTTACGATGGACGGGGCTGCGTCGTCTGTTTCAACTAAATGCATCGTGATATGTGATGATTCTAACTCACCGGGAATGCCGTGAAGTCGCCATACAGTATCCTTCCATAACGCGCTCTCTAAAACGACAGGGCGTGTCGGTTGATATGTAATGCCACTGGTGGTATTATTGTTCGTAGCCTCTCCAGAGTGTAGCACAGACACGGTTAAAGAGAGACGGTGGTAAGAAGCATCTCCGCGGACAGGCAGCGTGAGTCGCCGAATCTGATGAATCGGGACAGAGGTAGAAATAGTCGCCGATATATGGAGGATATCGCTGTCTTGAAAATTGTAGGATAGATTTGCAACCGTCTGAGTATCCTCGGATGGACGAATGCGTGTACGCGTCTCCGATGCTGTCTCCCATTTTACACCTTCAATGGGTGTGCGATTGAAGGCAATATCTTCTATTTGGAGTGTTCCAATCGCAACTTCACGGTACACTGAACCCCAGATGGTGTCAACCGCCTCTGGGATAACCGCGTCCTGCACTGCTGTAACCACGGCTGCTGTTGTGCCACGCCATACCTCATCTGGCAAAGTGGTTACCAGTTGTTGCCACAATCCTTCTGTTATTTCGGTCCGCAATTCCTCGGACGGAACAGAATTGGAAAGTTGTGCGTTTGCTGCGATATGTGACTGTGCTTTTGCCCAGATTGCCTGTGTGAGCATAGGTTGTAGGGTTTCCCATGCTGTTTCATCTACCGCTATCGGTTGCTCAATTTTCGGATACGCATCTTCAACAACATAAGGCGATGCTGCGACGCGCGGCGGAAAACTCGGAAACCATTGAATTGGAACTGCAAAAATCTCATTTGCGGTTTTAAAAGAAGAAGTCAACAACCACAGTAAGGGAACCATCGTGCAGAAAGCTGCAGCGACTAATAGGAGGTAGCCGGCACCTCTAAAAATTTTTGTTCCAACACGTTGGTTCCTTTTATCTTTACTCATAAGTTTCTCTACCAATCTGATTGAGGTTATCCAGGTCAACCAATTACTCGCCCCATATTATTGCTTCAATTTTGTCGGAGACAATATCTATTATTTCATCAGGTAAATAACATAAATATTTAACGCCTCTTGCACCCCAATCAAGGCTTTTAACCTGATCTACTCGGATAACACCGTCTACAGGAAGTCCATCGGGAATAGGAACTTCAAAAGCAATTCCCCTGACGGTACGAGTAATTGGACACACAACAGCGATATTCTGCCTAAGGTTAAAATTCCATGAGGATACGACGACTGCAGGGCGACGCTTCCGAATTTCGCTGCCTTGTTGTGGGTCTAAGTTAATCTCAACGACATCACCTCGCACTGGAATGTAGTCGCCACTATATAAGGTTGAACTTACCATATTTCATTGCCAACAGCTGGACCGGTATCCCATTCATTAGACTCGTCGGATTCGCTATTTTCCTTTGTATCAACAAGCAGTTCCTTTAATTTTGCGCGTGAGTGGGTCGTAGAGCGTCCGACCTTTTCAACTCGATGAGGCTTGAGTTTCCCTGCTTTAACATTTTCACATTGATCAGCACAAACTGACTCTTGAGCCAGCAAGTCCTTTAGTTTTGGGCGTGGACGGGTTGTAGAGCGTCCGACTTTTTCAACCCGATGAGGCTTGAGTAAAACATCTGTCTTAACAGAGCCCCGATTCTCGTGATTAGTTTTGGGGACAGTAACACAATTAAGATAGGCAATAAGTACTAAACATTCTTGAAATGACATCGTTTTTTCCTCAATCATAATCCTAATTCGGATAGTTCTACGGTGCATGCCCGTTGGATATCATCCTGATATTTGAAAACACACCCAAGGGTCTCTGCAACGACATCCGCATCCAGTTGCCCCTTACCGAGTGCAATAAGTGCCAATGCCCAATCCAGTGTTTCAGCGACTCCCGGCTTTTTATAGTAATCTCCCTGCCGCCAGAGTTGCATGATCCGGCATAATTGTTGTGCGAGGTGTTCATCAATCTGCGGTAGTTTCGTTTGAACAATCGCTAATTCCTTTTCAATAGTAGGGTAGTCAATCCACTGATAGAGACAACGCCGTTTGAGTGCTTCATGAACCTCTCGTGTTCGGTTTGAGGTCAGCACGACATAAGGGATGTGTTTCGCTTGAATCGTACCGATTTCGGGAATAGTGATCTGAAAATCGGATAGGATTTCGAGCAAGAACGCCTCGAATTCGCTATCGCTCCGGTCAACCTCGTCAATGAGCAAGACAGGCGGTACATCGCCATCGCTCTGGATAGCCTCAAGGAGAGGGCGTTTCAGGAGAAACGTCTCGCTAAAGAGATCGGTGCCGATATCTTCTTTGTCGCGACCGCGTGCCTCGTCAATACGGAGTTGCAAAATTTGCCGTGTGTAGTTCCATTCATACAATGCACTGTTTGCGTCTAAACCCTCATAGCACTGCAATCGAATGAGTTTCGCACCTGTAGCATCCGCAAGCACTTTAGCGACTTCTGTTTTGCCGACACCGGGTTCGCCTTCAAAAAAAATAGGCTTTTTGAGGTGATGTGCAAGATAAAGGGTTGTCGCTAAACCCTTATCAGCGATATAGGCATGTTTTTCACATGCAGATTGAACGTTTTCGATGGATGTAAACATTGTGTAAAATGTAAAATAGACTCCGTTTGATATTGACAAATTTTGAACGTATTATACTGAACTTCCCTTATTCAAACAGTTGTGCCACGGGACAGGTAAACCCTTGCACGACATCTTCACCAGTCAACGTGGCTTCGTGTGTAAGTATCTCAATGTCGCTGTCAGAACGATACACTGTCACCGTTTTGGCAACAGGGTCAAGTACCCAGACGAGGCGGGTCCCTGCCTCCAGATAGTCGAACGCTTTGCGGACAATACGGTAGTGGACATCTGTCGGAGAGATCACTTCAATCGCCAGATCGGGCGGGATCGGGAACGTTTTATCTTCGTCACCCTCCAGACGGTCGGTTGAAACGAACGCAACGTCCGGCTTCATCATGCGGTCGCCAACCTGAAATATCGTTTCTGCGGTATACAATTCCCCTAACCCATTTTCGTAGACATACCGATCCAAATATCTAATGATGCTGACACTAATTTTACCGTGTCTTCTCGTTGCTGGAGACATCGGTATTAATTCTCCTTTCGCGTATTCATAGCCTGGGATGTCGTTCTCAAGAAATTCTTCCGGTGTCATCGTCGTCGGAATCGGCAGGTGTCTTTCTGGCGGTGACTTCAGGACTAATTTGCCGTCAATGTATTCATAGCCTGGGACATCGTTTTCAAGAAATTCTTCCAATGTCGCGGTGGTCGGTATTGATTCGGGAATTTCTGGTGCGTCTTTGCGAGATTCTTTCATATTTATTTCTCCTTTAGGGCACGCTCATAATCTTCACGGTAATCAATATCCCGTAGCACACTATCTGTATCTACGGTAACATAATGAATATCATCACCATACTTTTTAAAGAGGGTTCGCACGCCGTCGCTTTCTGGAGTTAGTGCCAGAATATCAATGGCATACTTCTGATCAAAGATAACCGGATGACCGCGCTTATAGTTATAACTCGGTAAGGCTATTCCCTTCTCCGTTCGTTGATAGGCATCAACAACCTGATCAATCAGCGTGGATGTAATAAAGGGTTGATCAACAAGCATGAGTGCAAATGCATCGCTTGCTTCAAGTGCCCGTATGCCTATTTGTGCGGAGGTTAACATACCCTCGCGATAATTAGGGTTAAAAACGGTTTTGATCGGACGTGTCCCTAATTGTTTTTCAACCTCTGATGCATGGTGTCCCACGACGACGATCACTTCATCGAAATTGGCACCGAGCATATTGTCCACTGCGGTTTCAACAATAGTGTTATCCCCAAAAGGAAGAAGCTGCTTCGGTTCCCCCATCCGAGTGGAGAGTCCGGCTGCGAGGAGTATCCCCGTTACCTTTTTTTGATATGCACTGGCAAGTGGCGTGCTACACATGGTTTAATACCGAATGCCGAAAGTCTTATATTCCCCAGTGAAAGGGTGCTCTTCAACGTTAAGAAAATCTACTCTCGCAAAGCGCGGTCCCTTCTTTAAAAAAGCCACTAACGCATCCAACTGCGATTTGTCACCCTCAGCGACGACTTCGACCTGCCCATTTGGTAAATTTTTAGCATATCCATTAATGCCAAGCTGCTTAGCATTCATCTGTGTGAAATTGCGGAATCCGACACCCTGTACTTTTCCACTAATTAGCACAAACAGTTGCATTTTTCGGTTAACCTCAATTGTAAGTGTGACAGGTGTCCCAAGTTTTGGCAGCAAGGCATCGTTCTTTTTATAAATGTTTTCCTCCTCCGATTCAGGAAGCGGATTTTGAAAGAGGGCACTTGCATCAAATCGCCTTAAGGCGACAAGGTCATTACTCATAAACGCTTGCGGTATCATCGCATCTTCATCATCGCTATCCAGGTCCGCCACGACGCGTGAACCGGAATAGATCCAAGCGACTTGTCGCATCGGTTTTTGGGTTTTCACATTGAAAACGAGTTCTTCAGCACGGACCTTTTTCGTCTTATCGCCATCCTTCCATTCAACATAAATCAGAAACTCGGTTCCAGTTGGTGGTGTCGGTTCATCTTTTTCCTCATCGTAGCCGGGCGGTGTACCTACCGCGACACCGAGTTTTTCAAGTGCCTCGTAAATTTCCTTTGCTGTTGCATTGACAACAACAATACTCTCATATTCCTTGCCGTTGTGTCCACAAACGAGGTACTCAACGGCTCCCTTCAAATGTGCATCGTATTCACCGAGGGCTTCAGAAATTTTGCCCTTTAAAACAAGTTTCTGCTCCTTCTCCTTAATTTGCAGATGTCCATCTGCCCATCCAATATTTGACAGTGTTATGAGAAACACACCGATACAGATTATCGTTCCTATTTGCCAAACCTTGATTTTTACTTTTTTCATCAGATAACTCCTTTTTTAAACGTATAAGTTATCAGACCCGAGGTATTTGTGGAATGGGCAGAATTCGTAACTGCCACAAGAGCCTCTTAACTGATAACCGATAACTGATAACTGATAACCATTAAAAAGTATACCGCAATCCATTAAAAATTTCCACATCATGTTTGCGGATGCCAGTTGGCGGTTCATTATCGTATCGGAAATTCACGCGAAGCGGAAACGCTAACTTCGTCGTCAACTGGAATGTGAGGCTACCTTCAAAAAGGATACGATAGTCTCGGAAACGTCGTAGATGGAACTGATAGTAGCCGGTCGCGCTCGTTGTAACGTGTTCCGCCAACCGACCTGTCCAGTTGATGTAGTTCGTCGAGCGAATGATATGGGTGGTCATCACGCCGTCCGTTTTGTCATTGATACGTTCATGTTCCCACATTGCACCGATACCGAGATAGATATTAAATTTGGGACTTGACGGATATAAATCGAAGCGAATGCCTCCCCCTGCTAAATTCCGGTCGCTTAGGCGGATAGATTCATTGAACTGTTTTTGTGTGAAGAATTCGAGCAGGAGGTGTGAGGTTAAACCTCGGATAATAAGCGCATGTGCCATGCCTTTATTGATGAAAAAAGCATTATCTTTCCGTCCGTACTGGAGGCTTCCGAAAACAAAGCCGTGATACGTCTTTGACAGATAATCCGAGCGAAATCGGGTACGTGAGGTAAGCAGGTCTGTATTGCCGGTGCGATACGTTAAATCCAAGGCGATACTGTTATACCAGCCGGGATCTAATTGCATCTGTTTCATCGTTTCACCGGTGAAGATATTCGCTTGTGCCGCGAGCGGGAAACAACAGGAAAGAAGTAGAACAAAACAGATGCCGATAAGTCGTCTGTATCCGTTCTGAGCGAGAGAATATGTGGCAAGGGACATTCCGTTTTCCATTAACTATTCTTTTGATTTTTCTCGGTTTCACTATAGTCTTCTGTGTTGGGATATATGGAAATGGAAGGGTGAAAAAAATCTTGCTTCTCTTTTCAGGGTTACCTAATAGTCTTTCAAGGTTGAATGTGAGGGTAGGTTCGTAGTAGTGCGATTTTGCGGTGTACTCACCCAAATGCGAAGTGCATTATCGCACGTCCACAAATCAATAACGGGAGAACCATGAATGGTTTCCCTACTACGAACCTCATTTACCCATAAACTCAACATTGAAGAAATACTAAGTTTCCTTCTCACGTTCTCTAAGTTCTCTTTGCGCGTGTTCTCGGTTGGTGCGGGCTGCTGCATCGTTGGGGTCGAGACGGATCACCTCATCATAATCAGAAATGGCTTCCAAATATTTTCCCAGTTCGCTTTTCGCCAAGCCTCTGTTGTTGTAGGCT
>VYCT01000378.1:13578-19083 GCA_009843785.1 Candidatus Poribacteria bacterium
TCTGTTGTTGTAGGCTCTCACATATTTAGGGTTTAGACGGATCGCCTCATCATAATCGGAAAGGGCAGCCTGATAATCGCCTTGATCGTGTAACTCATTACCCCTATCAATGTAGGCTTCTGCGGATGTAGGGTCTTTAATTGAATTTTTAGCGTTTTCCATCAGACTCTTTCCCCTGCATCATGCTGTTGATACTGTATGTCATCTGTTACCTCGTCCAACCCCTCCATTCCCGGCACCTTGGGGTCTCCGGGAACGCCTCTCGTTTCTGAAATTTCTGCCTGTGCTGAGATGAGTCTGCTGATTTGTGCTGAAATTTCTGCTTGTGCTTTAGTCTGTGCTGCGGTTAGGTTGGCGATTTGTTCCGCCTGTGCTGCGGTTAGGTTGGTGACTTGCTCAGTGAAGCGATCTACCACGTCCACACTGTCCACTTTACCGCGGCCTTCCCGCAATGATTTGAAAAAATAACCCGCTATAGAAAGTATCAGGGTTCCCAAAACTCCTAATATGCCGTACCAAATCTTATCCACCTTCCCTTTTAAATCGCGTATGTTCTCTTTCATGTTCTCTATATTCGTCTTATTTTCTCTTACATCTGCACTGAGAGTTCCAACCGTTGTACTAAGGTTGTCAACTTTTGTATCAACTGCCGAAATTTCTTTGTTAATGTCTGCGACTTTCGTATCCACATGTTCGCGTACCTTCCCCTCTGATTGATATATCCTATCAATAATTGTCTCGGTTGCCGACTGTGATTGTGCCAGCACCGTAGAGGCAATAGAAAAGACACAGAGAATCCCGAGACATATCGCCCACCCATGTAGCATTATGAATCTCCTTGACTTCAGTTTTACGACATAAAAATAACGCATATACCGAATTTTGGTTAACAGGGTAACATATTTTAGCATATCATTCAAGAAAAAAGGAAAAGTTAACGAACAGTTTGCGCTACAAATCGGAAAAAATATTCTATAAATTGGACAAAATCGTTCCCTAATGGTAAAATCAATAAAACACAAGATAGAAAGGCAGAAGATGCAACGAATCCTTATAGACACCGATCCAGGCGTAGACGACGCTTTCGCGATCCTCCTCGCAATGCGCTCACCTGAATTACACGTAGAAGCAATAACAACTGTTTGCGGGAATACACCTGTCGCACAAGCCACACAAAATTTGCTCACAATTCTCGGTGTGCTTGACCTTGACCAGTTTCCCGTTATTGCCCAAGGCGCGGCAGAACCGCTCGTCAAACCTCTCGTGACAGCAGCACACGTCCACGGTGAAGATGGCTTAGGGAATACCAGCCAATTGCGCAGTGCTAACGGCAGCCTGCTGTATCCTCCTGCCAACACTGAGGTTTCATCAATGGCAGGTGTTGATCTCATTCTTGAGATGGCAACCCGCTATCCAGAGGAACTGGTTATTGTGGCACTGGGTCCATTGTCGAACATTGCAAAGGCGATCCGTAAAGACGCGCCTAAAATGCAACAACTTCAGAAGATTATTATCATGGGTGGCGTGTTTGAAGAATACGGCAATGTTACAACAACAGCAGAATTTAATATCTTCGTCGATCCGCATGCAGCATACGAAGTTTTCCGTTTCGGGGTGCCTGTCCACATCGCGCCGCTTGACGCAACACACCAAGTTATCTTAACAGGTGAACGGTTGCACGCCGAAGTTGATAAACGAGACAGCCCGCTTGCGCGTTTCCTCAAGGATTCCACGCAAGCTTGTATGGAATTTTATCGTCAACACGTCGGGTTCTGGGGATTTCATATCCACGACGCACTCCCGATTGGCATGCTCACACATCCAGACTATTTTGAGAGTGTTGATGCCTACGTACAGGTTGAGACCGAGGGCACTTTGACAAACGGCATGACAGTTGCCGATCTACGGCAAGAACGCCAACCTTCCAATCCGAACGCGCAAGTCTGTGTTAAGGTCGCTGCTGAAGCGTTTTTGGATAATTTTTTTCAACAGCTTTAGTGAAATTATATCTCGACTGGAGTTCTTGGAAACCTATAATTTGTCCTAAAACTGTTCCCTTCAAATATTGCGTTTCGATTCGTCTCACCGCGGACTAACACTGTCTTTCCATCCGTTTGGAAACAGTTGTTGTAGAGGCGGATGTTACGAATCCCTTTGCTTGAACAATCAACTGCAGCGGGATTTCCATGGGCGGATTGTGCCGTGTAGATGCTATTCGCATAAAAAATTGTGTCCGTGATACCGCCGTTCGCACCCGTAGACCAGAGATGGATGCCGCCATAACGATTCCGTCTGCCGTCGTTTACACTCAGGTTATAGCGGAGGACGTTACCGTAAAACGGAGGCGCGCCCTCAAACTGTGCCAGAAGATACCCAGCCCCATCGTTGTCGTGGGAATGGTTATACTGAACGACTGAATTCGTCACACCCCCATCCAGATCAAAGCCCGCGCCATCTTTACTGCTGCCTGTTCGGTTATGATGAGATTCGTTGAACTGAATCACAACACGATTGGCATCCCAAGCCCATATCCCGACGGGCCCCCCGCCTTCGTAATCGTTTAGGCTGCCATTTTCGTAAGCACGACAGTGCTCAATAATCGCACCGTCCACCTGCGCAAGGACGATACCGTTCCCAGAATGGCTGCCCTTGCCGGGGATACCCGAATTCCTATAGGCACTACAGTTGCCGATATAAAAATCAGCGTGCGCGTAGCCCTTTTGCTCTGGATTCCAAGCACCGATACAACTAATACCTGCGTCGCCGTTATCATGGCTTGTGGTGTTTGTAATTTTGACATCACGAAACCCGCTCCAACTCATATCGGTCGGTTGCGAGACAAGGCTAATCCCAGAATACTTGAAACCGCTGATATCTACGCGATGAATCCGAATATCTGCGAATTTGACGCTTCCCGGTAAGGTATTAATGAATAAAATACCAGAACTGGTATTCTTTGATGCCCCATTACCGATAAAATTGAGGTTGACGAGGTGTACACCGCCTCTATTTTTTAGCATGAAACCGGCACCGGACCCCGCGTCAATCGTCGCCTTGCCCGACCCGTAGGAACCTATTGTTATAACGTGTGTTTCATCCGTACGTCTCTGTCTAACCTTCACCAAGCAGAGGTTTCCACTGAAGGTCTGACCGGCTCGAAACCAGATCGAATCACCGGGTAACAACTGCGCAGCATTCACTCTGTCAATACTTCGCCACGGTTGTGTTTCAGACGAACCAGAGTTTGAGTCGTCACCGAGTAGACTAACATAGTAATCCATTGACAATGCTTAAAACACATTCGTCCCACCAAGGGGGTGGTTCGGGATATAACGGAGTTCGCTGTAAGGATCGCGCTGAAGCATCAGCGGTACTTCCAGTTTGGGGAGTTTCAATTCAGCCAATTTGACACGTTGATCGGGGGTAAGTGCTGCTGCGACTTCCTCAATTATATCTTTGATTTCGTTGAGGTAGATGTTGCGCTGTCTTAGAAATTTTCGTGCCTCCTCCCGAAATTCGTATAGGTCCCGCCTCGTCCGTGTGTCTGTAAACCTATCTTCGTATCGACTGTAACTCCGTTGTGTTATACCTGCCCGAAACACCTGATAATCTGACTCTAACTGTTTCTTCTCAAAATCGTAATCCTCAACAATATCACGGATGAGTTCCAGTTTCGGTTGAATTGTCTGCTCTTGTGCTGTTGTCAGTTGCAATGCCGCAGAACTTTTGGGAACATCAATCAGCTTGAGGCCACCACAAGCTTGTAAGAAGCTGCAGAGGATTAGAATGAGTAGTGTCCGTCCGTTTCCCATAATTCAGTCTCCTTACAGGCGGGAGCGTACTTACTGCTCTAAGTCGTATAATTCGCCATACTTCGCACGCAGATATGCGATATAGGGTTCAATAGACAATGGGGTTCCGGTTGCCTGTTCGATAATTTCAGATGCGGTGTATTTCGATCCATATTGATAAAGATTCTCTTTTAACCAGTCGTGGAGTGTGAGGAACTTACCATTTTCAATTTCAGAATGGATTTGCGGATGTGCGTTGATCGCCGTCGAGAAGAATTGCGCGCCTAAGATATTGCCTAATGTATATCCTTGAAAGGAACCACCTATCAACCCGAAATACCAATGCACATCTTGCAACACGCCGTCCTTGTCATCCGGTGGCACAATCCCGAAATCGGCTTCAAATCTGTCACGCCATACATTTGGTAGGTCCCGAATCTCCAATTCGCCTTCCAGCAGTGCCAGTTCAAAATCGAAACGCAACATGACGTGGAGGTTGTATGTCACTTCATCAGCGTTTGTGCGGATCAGGGAGCGTTCCACCTTGTTGATCGCCTTATAAAATATGTCTAATGGGATATCACCGAGTTGCTCGGGGAAAACGCTTTGAAGTTTCGGATAGTAGTGATGCCAAAACCCTCGGCTGCGTCCGACTAAATTTTCCCAAAGCCGCGACTGACTTTCGTGGACACCGGAGGATGTACCCCGAGCGAGGGGTGTGCCTTCATAATCCATGCGGATGCCTTGCTCATAAAGCGCGTGTCCAGTTTCGTGCAACGTGCTGAACAACGCGTCACCGAGAAAATTCTCTTTCGTCCGAGTTGTAATTCTCACATCGCCGAGTGAGAACTTCGTCATAAACGGATGGTGCGTCTTATCCTGCCGTCCTCGATTCAGGTCGTAGCCGAATTGTTGGGCGACTTCCAAACCAAACGCGAGTTGTTTCTCTTCGGGGAAGTGTTGGTGTAAACACGAATCGTCAGCAGGTGCTTGTGAGGTGATGGCAGAGACCATCGGAACGAGTTCTTCGCGCAATTCAGCAAAGACGCGACGCACATCCGCCGCTTTCATCCCGTAATCGCTGGACTCAATAAGCGGGTCCGCGATGTGATCATAACCCGGAAAAAAGTTGGCTGCCTGCCTGCTATATTCCAGTGTTTTTTCCAGATACGGGCGTACGCGCTCAAAGTCGTTTGCCGGACGTGCTTCAGTCCACACCTGATACGATTCCGAAGTGTGCTTGGTGATTTCCGCTGTGAATTCTGCGGGTATCTTAATAGCGCGTTCATATCTCCGCCGTGTGACACGAAGCAGGCTGGCTTCATCGGAGTCGTAGGGGAGGCTCTTTTGGTAGGGGTCGAGCGCGTCGAGCAATTCGCCGATGGCAGGGTCTGTAAATTTTTCGTGGGACAATCGGTCGAGCGTCGCCATTTGGCGTGCCCGGGCAGCGGCACCGCCTGGCGGCATGTAAGTAGACTGATCCCAGTGAAGCAGTCCAGCGGCGGACCATATATCATTCGCTTCAATCAGACGGGTTTTGAGTTCTTGAAACTTGGTTTCCACACTATTTCTCCTCTCTGTTGTCTATGTTAAGGGATACCGGATGTTTGTATTTCGTAGTTCTATTAATCGATTTAATTTTATCATGATTGAACTTTAAAATCAATTAATCTGTAATGGGTGTGCAGGGAAATTTAACTGTCGAATTTTGGAT
>VYCT01000340.1 GCA_009843785.1 Candidatus Poribacteria bacterium
AGGCTGTTAGCCTGTGCCAGTCTGAATGCCTGTTATAGGTATTCAGACTGTTTGAAAGCGCCCAATTAATTACAGGTTTTACTATAAGCCTCATTTGTGATTGACAGAGAGGGAAAAATGTGATACACTTTTGAAAATTTATCTACATGGGGGTTTATTGCCTAAGTATGACAAAGTATCCTAACAGGGAGGCACTTCGTAAAGCACATGACATATACCGAGATGCCATGCGCGAGTTTATCTTTCAGTATTTAGAAAAGAGAGTCGAGAATGAAACTGTAGATGATTTAATTATGCGCGTGTTGAATCGCGAACAGCAAAGAACGATAGATATTAAGGGTATTTCGGTTATCTTTAGGAATCGAGAATGCTGGAATGATTTTTTCTCTCAAAAGTTTGAATATGATCGGCTGCTTGGACGACACAGATATGATATTCGGAGTGTAACGTCTCTGATAGTGATGGGTCGAAATCAGGTATCACATCCAGGATCAAGGGACTTGGACTTTGAGTACACTTGCACACATTTGTTTCTTATCGCTGAAGTACTTGGGGAAGTCGGCAAGACGCAGGCAAAAACTGAAGTTAAGGAAATCTGGGATGAACTATTTTCTGATGATGCTGAGGAACGCATTGCTAACCTGACAAAGCAACTTGAAGATATGCTGAATCAGTTAAACACAGTAGAAGCAGAGAAAACAAAATATGGGAAAGCCCTTAAGGCTGCGTCAAACCGGTTGGCAGCACTTAGGTCGGTGAATGCTCAGTTGGAAAAACGTCTTGAGACTACATCTATTCAACTGAAAGATGTAAAGGGGGAATTAGCTGCTTGCAAGACAGAAGTAGAGAAACGGAATGAAAAAGTAGTTGTCCGAAGACCGGCACCTGATTTTCCGTACACAGGATCCCAGCTGCGGGATTACCGGAACAAAGCCGGCCTCACCCAAGTCGCAGTCGCTCTTGCATTGGGGCTGTCGGAAGGCAGCGCAGCAGCAGTAGGTGACTGGGAGGCAGAACGTGAAAAAGTACCACCCAAGCACTACGCCAAACTAAAGAAACTTTATGGTCTTGAAGTCTTGCCTGGAAATGGTAAGGCTCGAAAGCAAAAATGAGTATTGCCGAACGCTATGCAGCTGAAACAACTGAAGAGGAACGCAACGAATTGGCTGTCAAAATCGCCGAGTTGAGGATTAACGAAGAAGGCACCCAGGGGTTGGCCTGGCGCAAGATTCGAGAAGAACTCGGTCTCAAAAACGAGGAGTTCCATAAGGTCATCCGTCACGAGGATCATTACAAAGAATCCTGTATCCAACGCATCGAATCGTTCGAGGGAGGCTGGGAATATGGAGGCAAGTTGGATGTCCTGTTAGGTTTTGATCCTGTCGGGGAATTGTTGGACCGGATAAAGGCGTGCAAACCGGCATCCAAGGTCAAGGAGCCGGCGGAGACTGAAGACCCCAAGTCGGAGGAATCGCAGGCGGATGAGGACAGTGTTGGCTCAAGTGAAGTGTCTGCTGAAGTTCCAAGTTATCGCGAAAATACGGCGAAGCTTCCAAAATCCCAGCGGAAATGGCGGCGACCCGGTGCCGTAGCTGCCCTCCGGGACCCCGCCGAGATTCGGGAGGCTGAGGCGAAAATTGCGAAAATTCTCAATCAAAGCGAAAAAAACTCGCTTAGAGCGTGAATTGCGCGAGGCAAAACGAGCTGTGGATGGTTCTTGATTTTATGAATCGTAATTTACACACTGGGATCAGTGAACTCGCTGAAGCCAGTCGTCAACGCTTGGCAGATGCGACAGCACTTCTTAATGCCTCTCGGTGGCGTGGTGCGATGTATATGGCGGGCTACGCGGTGGAATGTCTCTTGAAAACGAAATTGATGCACATCTACAATTGTCAAAATTTGCATGCATTAGAAGACCTACTTCGGCAACGTTCTATACTTCCCGCGCATCGTACAATCTTTACGCATCAATTAGAAGACTTGCTGAGGCTTACTCCGGGTCATAACCGACTGAGACGAAATAGGAATCTCTGGCACATGTTTCAAGCAGTAAACTTATGGACTCCGCAGTGGCGATATACTGCTAAACAGGCAACACGTCAGGAAGCAACGAGATTCCTGACCTTTATCGAAAATGTGAGGCATTGGATAGACACTAATCTCTGATGGAGTATTTATAAATGGCATGTGAAACGCTAAAGCAGAAAATTCAGAAAACGCTCAAAAACAGCTACTTCAACGACGCGAAAGATTTTGTTGATGTCTCTGATGGAGCTGCCGATTTCATCCATGTTGTGGTTGTCAGCCGAAAATTTAATGGACACACCATGATGGATAGAGGCGACATCATCTGGGATGAACTCTTAAAGCACCTCTCGGATGAAGAATGGGGACTCGTTTCCCTATTAATTGGTGCAACGCCGGAAGAAGTCCGGATCTGGTAACATGGGATTTACATAATGGCATGCGAAACTTTAAAACAGAAAATTCACGATACTCTCAAAACAGGTTCTTTTCCCGACCCAGACTATTTCATTGATGTTTTCGACGACGGAGATGAACACATCCGCATCCTTGTCATCAGCCGTAAATTTGATATCTATGAATACAAACGTTCAGAACGGGAGGACAGGGTCTGGGAAGATATTGTCCAAGTGCTATCCGAGGACGAATTAGAGCATATTTCTCGTATCGTCGCTGTGAACCCTGAAGAAATTAAAATTTATACCTAACGCTATACACAAAGGAAGTTATGAATCATATCGAATTTTATCAAGCAAAACTCAATTATGAAACAGATTCTTGGGATCTGTATGAAGCACTCAATAACGGGGAACCTATCGTTGTCATAGAAGCACGTTCCGCAGAGGCTTATGCCCTCGAACACATACCGACATCCATAAATATCCCGCATCGAACAATGTCCGAGGCAACTACAAGTGAACTCGATAAATCTAAGGTGTATGTGACATACTGTGATGTTATCGGTTGTAATGCTTCTACCAAAGGTGCTTTGAATATGGCGAAATTAGGGTTCCGCGTTAAAGAGTTGATGGGCGGTTTAGATTGGTGGAAACGCGATGGCTATGAAACGAAACGTGAGCACGGCGTTCAAGGGACTGAAGTTGTGTGTGGATGCTAAGGACGTTGGTGAAAAAAATAATTTGCAACTGCGAATAAGATAATGTATAATTAAAATCAATCTGTTTCGCTTGCAGCAAAAAAGTGCTATTTAACTTGCAATTGCTGACGAGATAGGGTATAATTAACACTAACATTCCCCCATAGCTCAGTCGGTAGAGCAGATGGCTGTTAACCATCGTGTCGGCGGTTCGAGTCCGTCTGGGGGAGTTTCAATTTGCTGGCGGGCTTTGGTGGTCAAGGTTCGTCAGCAAAAATTTTTAACCTGTTCTTGTCCAAACGCACCCGACTTCTCCAATGGAGGTCAATATGCCTAAGAAATTTACCGATGCACAACTGGATGAACTCTTAGCGAAGGGCTACTTAATTGTCCCCGACTACTATTCAGGTGAACAACTCGTGGAGATGCAAGCTGCCCAACGCCGTGTACTCCCAACATGGGAAGAGGTAAAGGATGACCCACCATCCGGTAGAGCAATTTTGACCGAATTTCCGCCCGCTGAAATGGCTTTATTACGTGCGATTGTGGACCACGATGCATGGGCATTCGCACGTAAATTTCTGAAAACGGAGCATATTCACTTCCGTGCCGGGTGTATGATTGCACGCTATCCCGGATTTAAAGGCCCGGGTGTCGGTAGCGATCCAAACAATTTGCACATTGATAACGGCAACAACTCACTGCTCCCGCAGTCCGAGAGTGCTCCTGAATTCGGGCAACTCGGCTTTTGGGTACACCTTGAGGATGTTGACAAAGACCAAGCACCGCTTAGACTACTTGCTAAGGAACACGGACGGGACACCTCTAAATACGAGCCGCTTGTCTGCAAAGGCGGCACCGTCTGTATTTTTAACAACTATACGTTGCATTCCGCAAGCGATTACCTGCGCGAGGACGGACAACGCTACACGTGGGGATTCGGTCTCGGACGCGCAGACCACTATTGGGAAGGTTTTCGACACTACACAGACAAAGGTCGGAATCCGACATTCTCGAAATTCATCGGCACGCTAACAGCAGCAGAACGCGAGGTTTTTCGGTTCCCACCTGCGGGTCACCCATACTACACCCCCCAAACGCTTAAAGCGTTAGAAGAACAGTACCCCGGTTGGAACACGCGCGGAGAATATTGATCATATATTGGTCACTCAGATAAGGAAGTTATGCATGAGTCGAGATATTGAAATTAAACAGGAATTTTTTCAGGCACTCACTCGATTCGTCTCATTGCTTGACGAACATGTTAGTACGGACGATGGACAGTGGCGTATTAAGGGATTTATTGATGTATGTCGGAATATTTATACGATTTCTTCGGATACGAAAATAATATCGAAGATTCTTGAAATACATCTTTTTCCTCGTATTCTCAGTTTCGCAGAAGAGACTGGATACCGAGTGGTTCTTGCTGAGCACCAGAATTACTATCCAGACATCTCTTTTGTGCATGAGGATAACGAAAACGTCAAATTTGCTGTTGATTTCAAGACTACATACCGCTTGTCAGATTACCCAGAATTTTGCAATGGATTTACCTTAGGTTCCCATGGGGAATATTTTATCAATAGACGAAGTTCAAAGAACATTCAATTTCCCTATGGTCAATACCAAGGACATTTCTGTTTGGGAATTATTTACGACAGGCATACGGAACGGATAGTAGATGAAACTCGCACTTATGATTTTGAAGAACTTCGTTCCATTACTTCTGTAATAAAGGATTTTGAATTCTTTGTCGCAGAAAAATGGAAGATAGCGAGCGACAAGAGTGGTAGTGGTAATACTGCGAATATCGGAAGTATTAATAAAATTGGAGATATAGTCTCAGGCCGTGGCATGTTCTCAGATTTGGGTGAAGAATGGTTTGATGATTATTGGATGAACTATGGCAAGATTACTTTCACAGAAGAGAGCGGTGAAACAAAGCAAATTAGAAACTTAAAAGACTTTGTTGCATATAGAGGTGGAGATGTGGAGTTAATTGTACCCAAAGCGAGAAAAATAGGTCGGAGGAGTCGAAATTAATGATGAAAGTTATGATTCCACCAATTAAGTGTCAAGGAATTAAAAGCAAACTTGTCCCTTTCATAAAACAATCTGTGGATTGGTCTTTTGAGGGTAAATGGATTGAACCCTTTATGGGATCAGGGGTTGTTGGTTTCAATATCATACCGCGTAATGCAGTCTTTGCAGATAGCAACCCACATTTGATTAATTTCTATAACGCGATCGCGAGTGGAAAGATTGATGGCCTGAAAGTGAGAAAATTTCTTGAACAGCAAGGCGAAATACTATCAAGATGTGGGCAAGATTACTACTATGAGGTTCGAGAGCGGTTTAATAAAACGCACGAACCCTTAGATTTTCTTTTTTTAAATCGCTCCTGCTTCAATGGAATGATTCGGTTCAATCGCAAAGGAGACTTTAATGTCCCTTTCGGTCACAAGCCTCAACGATTCGCTAAAGCGTATATCACGAAGATTGTGAACCAAGTTGATTACGTTCATGTCATGTCAAGGCATTCTAACTGGTCGTTTATTTGCCAAGATTTTAGAGAGACGCTTAAAGACATTTCCGAAGGTGATTTCGTTTACTGTGATCCACCTTATGTTGGGCGGCACGTCGATTATTTCGATAGTTGGGACGAAGATAATGAACAATACCTATTTGAGACGCTGAATCAATCTTCTTGCAAATTCATTTTGTCTACTTGGCATAGCAATCAGCACAGAGAGAATGTCTTTCTTAAGACGTTGTGGTCAGAATTTAATATGTTAACCAAGGAGCACTTCTATCACATTGGCGCGAAAGAGGAAAATAGAAAACCGATGCTTGAGGCGTTGGTAATGAATTACACACCTAAACACTTGCATGAGGAACCGACTGAGCGAGCCGAACAACTTTTGCTTCTTGAAAAACTAACTGAGTATCAAAGAAGTGAGCGTTTGACATCGTGAAATTGGAGAGAGAATATTAAAAACCCGTTTTTCGGAGCGGTTCGGACATTAACCATCCGATGACGTTGATAATATCGTCCTGTCGTTCCTGTAGCATCACTTCAATGAGTGCCGGTTTTTCGGCAGCAAGCGCGTCCCGTAAAGTGTCCTTAAAGTCGTCCAAATTCTCAACCCGCTTCGCATACGCACCGAAAGACTTCGCAAATTCAACGAAATCCGGATTGAGCAGGTCTGTATCAATTGTGCGGCCTTCACATCCTTTCTGTTGCGACCCTTTAATCGCTGACAAAGCCCCGTCATTCACCACAATCGCCACGACGTTGATACCGTATTTCATAGCGGTTGCCATCTCCACTGCACCCATCAGGAATCCACCATCGCCACTGAAACAGATAACCGGACGGTCGGGATGTGCCACCTTCGCACCGATAGCAGCAGGATAAGCATGCCCTAACGCCACGCCGATGTTCGGATATAGAAAAGTCCGCGGATCGTAGATCGGAAATTCAGCGAAGGAAGCGTAACCGAGGGCATGGACATCAATCGCATAGATCGTGTCGCGTGGAAGGACATCCTTGAGTTCGTGAATGACCGGTAATGACGGTTGTGCGTCAAAGTCTTTTCGGAGTTCAGTCAGCGTCTCATCCCAGTCGTTTTCACCGGGGGTAACATCCTCAATGAGTGCTTGCAACGTCAGTTTCATATCACCGACAACACCGACATCACATGGATATTCAAGCCCTATTTCGTCCGGATCCTCATCGATTTGGATGAAGGGTTGCGGCAGCTCCAGACTCCAGTTGCGGGTATCAATAGAGGTAAAGCGCGGTCCGATACCGATTAAACAGTCAGCACGCTGGAGTGCTTCGCGGCCGAGGTAACCATAGCAAATCTGCAATGCTAACGGATGGTCTTCTGATAAAACACCTTTTCCATTGCGAGTAACAATAACAGGCGCGTTCAGCTTCTCAGCAAGGAGACGTAACTCGTTTCGGGCATTTGCGTGGAAGACAGCGGAACCCGCGAAGATGAGGGGCATCTTAGCATTGCGGATAGTCTCAACGGCAGTGCTGAGGTCTGTATCATCAGGTGGCGGTAACTCGGTGCGTTCCACACGATTCGGAATTTGGACCTCTCCTTCTCCTGTGACGACATCCATTGGGAATTCTAACATTGTCGGTCCGGGTCTTCCATTCCGCATCGCTTTGAAGGCGTTTTCAACAACGACAGGAATCTCAGCAACGGTATGGGCGATAGCACAGTATTTAGTAATCGACTCAAAAAACCGCATCTGATCCAAACCGTGGAACATCTTACTCGGATGCTTGCTATAGAGACTGGAATCGCTCTGTCCAGTGATGAGCAGCACAGGGGCGCAATCCGTAAATGCCTCTAAAATCCCGGTAGATGCGTTGCTGGCACCCGGTCCCGGTACGGTGATAGCGACACCAACTTCACCCGTTGCGCGTGCAAAACCGTCTGCCATCTGCGTTGCTGCGTATTCATGTCGGACAAGGTAGTGGTCGATTGTCCCTTTCCCGCGGCGTAGCAGCGCGTCGTAAATCTGGATATTTTGGGTGCCGGGCATTCCGAATACCGCTGAGACTCCCTGTGCTTTCAAGCATTCAATGAGAATATCTCCGCCTTTCACGTGTTAATCTCCTTTGTGTTCTTTAAGAAAATTTTCTAACCACGCGTCAGGATCGTATCCGAGTCTGCGCAGAAGTTGGCAGCCGACACGTTTTAGATAATTTGGGATAAGATTAAAGAGTCTAAGTCGCCAATTCATAATCGGTAAATATGGAATATCTGCGAGTTATGCACCATAGGTGTCAATTTTAGAAGAAATAACCGCCTTGATCCTCAGACCCGGTAGGTTCGGTTTTGCGGCGTACACGCCCAAATGCGATCTGCATTCCAACCGAACCGGATTTTAAGCGAAAACCTTGAGGTTTCCTTCAAAAAACCCTCTTCAGTCCCGTATGGGACGGTATGTCTATAGCAGCATATAGTCAGAAAACCTAAGCCCCGTAGGGGCGGCATCTGTTGATATCTACAACCAAAAATTAACGGAAAAATCCCTAAATTGATCCCTATGGCTATCTACCAGTTATGCACTTAAGGAATCGGGATTCCAAATCCCTCCTACAAGATAGCGTTACCAGTCGTTTTATCAAAAAAATACATGCGTTCCGGGACAAACGAGACATAGAGATATTGCCCAATCTCCGCTTCAAAGTTAGGGGCAGTGACTGCTTTGAGGATCGTCCGTGCACCTGCGGCATCCGTTCCAAGTGTCAGTTCGACGATTGTTTCGGCACCCAGTGGTTCGACGCTATAGACTTCGGCTTGAAATGCATTCGGAATAGCTTGATGACTCACAATAACATCTTCAGCGTGCGCGCCAAAAATGGTGTCTTGGTGTGAAGCGTTGTCATTGAGCACTTTGGCGATGCGAGCATCCTGAATTGTTAATGAATTGTCGTTTTCTGTGTCGTTTGCTAATTTCAAGTGAAGTTCGCCGTTGGTACTGGAGATATCGCATCGGATGCAATTCATGCTTGGATTCCCGATGAAACCGGCAACAAATAAGTTGGCAGGGTGATTATAGATGTCCGAGGGCGTTCCGAGCTGCTGGATACGACCCGCTTCAAGGATCGCGATTCTATCCGCCATCGACATCGCTTCGATCTGGTCATGTGTTACGTAGAAAGTAGTCGTACCGAGTTCGCGTTGTCGCCACCGGATTTCAGCGCGCATTTCCGTGCGGAGTTTCGCATCCAGATTCGATATCGGTTCGTCCATGAGGAAGACTTGTGGACGGCGTACCATCGCCCGACCAAGTCCAACGCGCTGTGTCTCACCACCACTCAACTGATTCGGGCTACGCATGAGCAGATGTTCAATATGGAGCATCTGCGCAATATCTCTGACACGCCGATCGATTTCTTCTGTGGAGAGCCGTCTCGGATGTAACGGGAACGCCATGTTCTCGTAAACACTCAGATGTGGATAGAGAATATGGGATTGGAAGACGAATGCGACATCGCGTTCTGCTGGCGTTTTATCGTTAACACTGACATTGTCCAAATAAATTGTGCCTGCTTCCGGTTTGTCCAAACCAGCGATACAGCGGAGCGTCGTCGTTTTTCCTGCCCCCGTTTGACCGAGCAGCACAAAGAATTCTTGGTCTTGGATATCAAGTGTGATGTCGTCGAGTGCGATAAGGTCGCCGAAGCGTTTTGTGATGTTTTCAAGTTTTACTGTTGCCATAAATATTCTGTATTACTGTATTGTCGATATTGATTTAGTATAGCATGAATAGCGTTTGGCGGTCAACAAGAATTGGTTTTCAGTTTAAAAAATATATGCAATTCGGTAGTGAATAGGGTATAATTAAAAAATAGCCTGCAGACCTATGCCATTGAAAGCACAGATGTCAGGTGTGAACATGCCACACACATAGAAGTTGGAGAAAGAGATGCTGAATCGCTCAGAGACAAAAGAGCGCGGATATAAAAATCTGTCATTAATGGATAAAATTAGGCGAAAGTACGACTTAACGCCGTCAATCTCGCTCGTCCTCGGATTGACGACGCTCTTCTTTGTGGTCTTTCTTATATACCCACTCCTCTATGTTTTCAAAGAAGCGTTCTGGATTGACAATAAGTTCACGCTTGCCTACTTCAAACTGATGGTGACCGATCCGAATATCCGAGAACTGGTCGTCAACAGTTTCAATATCGGTGTGATGGTCACGATCGTGACGAGCATCATCAGTCTTCCACTCGCATATTTCTTGACGCGCTACCGGTATCCCGGACGCAATATGTTGCGCTCCGTTATTTTGATCCCGATGATTATGCCCCCGTTTGTGGGTGCGATTGGGATGAAGCAGTTTTTCGGTAATTTTGGAAGCATCAACATGCTCCTCATCAAACTCAACCTGATGGATATCGCTGAGACCATTGATTGGTTCGCTGGCGGTTTCTGGGGTGTGGTGATGTTGTCAACATTGCACTTGTATCCGATCATGTATCTTAACATCGTCGCTGCACTGGCAAACGTTGATCCGAGTTTAGAGGAAGCCGCCGAGAATATGGGCGCATCGAGGTTCCAAGTTTTCCGTCAAATAACATTGCCGTTGATGATGCCGGGGTATTTCGCGGGCGCGATTCTCGTCTTTATTTGGGCATTTACGGATCTCGGCACACCGCTGATTTTTGAATACCGCAACGTGATTTCGGTGCGAATCTTCAACCAAGTCACCGAGGCGAACACAAATCCGATGGGGTACGCCCTTGTTGTCCTAATTATTGTGCTAACAGCATTGGCTTTTTATGTCTCGAAGCGGTGGACAGGCAGTAAGCACTATGAGATGCTCGGTAGGGGGCACGTGACTTCACGCGAAACGGATGCCAAATGGGGGATGCGGACCCTCATCTACCTCTTTATCGGGGGGGTGACGTTTATGGCACTCTTACCACATATCAGTGTGATCCTTGTCTCCTTAACGCCAGATGCAAGCCAGTGGCGATTGAGCGTACTGCCGCAATCGTGGACTTTCGCACATTATGTTGAGACGTTCACACATGACGATACACTGCCGAGTATCCTTAACAGTCTGAAATATAGCGTTTTCAGCACACTGTTGGCACTTTTGGTTGGTATCGTGGTATCATACTTGTTGACCCGGAAACGACTGCCGTTCCAAAATCTGTTAGATGCTGTTGCCATGTTGCCGTTAGCGTTGCCGGGCGTTGCAATAGCGTTCGGATATATGGGCAGCTTCGCGGATACGACGCTTTTGCTCCGATATTTCCCTGAAGGATTTGTTTCCGTCATAGACCCGCGGAAAAACCCGACTTTTCTCCTGATTATCAGTTATGCAGTACGGCGGCTGCCGTATATGTTGCGTTCCATCTACGCCGGACTCCAGCAGACAAGTGTGACCTACGAAGAAGCCTCACAAAACATGGGCGCGACACCGATCCGAACCTTATATAAAATAACGTTACCCTTAGTTATCGCGAATATCCTCGCCGGTGCGATACTCGTCTTCTCCTTTTCGATGTTAGAGGTGAGTGATAGCTTAATCTTGGCAATGCAGGATAAGTACTATCCGATAACGAAAGCAATTTGGTCGCTTTCCCAACGTCCTGATCACGGTGCCTATACGGCGAGTGCACTCGGTGTGGTAGGAATGTTAATCCTAATCGCGTGTCTCTTGGGTGCTGGACGTGTACTCGGCGGAAAGTTAGGCGAAATTTTCCGAATTTAGCGATATTAACAATAATTACATCGTTGGAAAGAAAAAAATATAATGGACATTTTGCATAGTATTCGCGATGCGTTGTTAGAGGCGCAAGACACACTCGACCGGTTTATCCGAAATCCTGAAAATATCGCAACCATCGCGAAAACAGCGCGGATGATGCGAGACGTGTTTGAACGGCAAGGCAGGATCTTCACGTGTGGGAACGGCGGTAGTTTGTGTGATGCCATCCATTTTGCCGAAGAATGCACCGGAAAATTCCGGGAGGATCGGAGACCGCTGCCAGCAATCGCGCTTAGTGATGCTGGACATATTACGTGTACCGCAAACGATTTCGGCTTCACAGAAGTCTTCGCGCGGCCGCTATCGGCTTTCGGACACCCGGGCGACCTGCTCGTAGCACTCTCGACCAGCGGAAACTCCGAAAACGTTGTGCGTGCAGCAGAAGTGGCAAAATCGTGCGGGATGCGGGTCTTCGGACTCCTCGGCGGTGATGGTGGGAATCTTAAGCAACACTGCGATATATGTCTGATTGCCCCCGGTGATACAGCTGATCGCATACAGGAAATCCATATTAAAGTGTTGCACATTTTGATTGAGCATATTGAACGATTGATGTTTCCAGAGAATTATCAACCCCGTGCTTGATGAACTTGAAAAATTAACGATAGACTTTCACCGAATAATATGATAAAATAGATAACCGAGGAGGCGAAAAATGAGAAGTTTTGGCACTACGGGCCGCGTACGCCCCGAGCAACATTACATTGTCCCCCGTACTGAGGAGATCGCGGATTTCATTCATCGCGTCAAAAATGGAAAGTACATCGTCCTTTTCGCACCACGGCAGACCGGCAAAACAACCTTCTTCCGATTGGCACTTGAAGCGTTAGTAACGGAAGATCCCACCTATTTCCCGATTCAATTAGATTTTCAGACAATGCGCAATGCCGCACCGACAACTTTTTACGAACAGCTCTATTACCAGATTAACAGACAAATTGAGAGCGTGTTCCAAAAACGAGGCGAGGTGCTTTCTGAAAGGCTGACACAATTTTTACAGAACACAACGCTAACCGATCATTTTTCGATGGAAGCGTTCTTTGAAAATCTTAAAAGTTTTCTGGACAACGATTTTCGCAATCAAAGGCCTGCTTCCACGAAGGTTATCCTCCTCATTGATGAATTTGACGGTATTCCGCAAGCCGTCGTGAGCAATTTTTTATATTCACTCCGCCAAATTTACCTCTCTGATGAAATGCACTGTCCGCACAGCGTAGGCATCGTTGGGGTCAAGAGCATTGCGCAGCTCGACTATGACCGGTCCGTCTCTCCGTTCAATATCCAGGACGAATTTCGTTTGCCCAACTTTACACTTGAACAAGTACAGGAGTTGCTTTCGCAGTACACCGATGAAGTCGGGCAAACCTTCGAGCCCGAGGTTATTGAATCTATTCATAAGGAGACTGCCGGGCAACCTGTCCTCGTCAACCGCCTCGCACAGATTCTGACGACAGAGTTGGAGATTCCGAAAACCGAGCCGATTACGATGACACACTTTTTAAAGGCACATATCCAACTTGTGCGCGGCCGGAACGTCAACATTCAACATCTTACAACCAATATCCGTAGGGATAGGCGTTTTGAAAGAATCCTGATGAATATCATGGCTTATGAGGAAGGCATAGATTTCAATCTGCGTGATGAGCATATTGATGAACTCGCTACGTACGGTGTGATTGTGGAAGACGCAGACGGCATGTGTCAAATTGCCAATCCGATTTATCTCTATTGCATTATGCAGGCGTTCAAGCCGACAATGAACGGACTTGAACAGGAATACCACCACGAAGACAATATAGACGGTTTCCAAGCTTATCTGACTGCCACGGGACAGATAGACATGGAACGGCTGCTTGATAACTTCCGGGACTTCATCGCACGCGCCGGCTTTAAAATCCTACAGGTGCCGGATACACCACGAGAATCCGTGGGACGACATCTCCTCCTGACATATCTGGACCTCTTTGCCCGGAGCGTCGGCGGCACCTTGTCCTTTGAGACCGAAACAGGGCGCGGCAGGATGGACCTCCTCATCACGCACGAGCGAGAAAAGTACATTGTTGAGACAAAGATTTGGCGCGGAGATATCCGTTATCAGGCAGGCAAAAAGCAGCTTGCTGCATATCTCAAATTGGAAGGAGCTGGGCAAGGATACTATGTTGTTTTTGATCATCGGAGAAGTCCAGAACTGAGAGTAGAGACAGAAGAATTAGATGGGGTAGCAGTTCGGAGTTATGTGATTCCTGTCATGCAAGAACAACCCTCATCACAATAAAAGCCTGAATAGGATCATCTTTACTCGCTAAGAACAAAACAATTTGTGAAAGCAAGTTGTGATCATGGTTACCTGAGGAGGACAATTTATGGAAACATCAGCAAAAAATAAGGCGTATTGGCGAAAGAATCTGCAATACCTCGCTATTTTATTAGCGATTTGGTTTATCACCTCGTATCTCTGCTCAATTGTATTCGTCGAACAACTCGACAAGATTCAATTCTGGGGATACCGGCTCGGTTTCTATTTCGCACAACAGGCATCCATCTGGATTTTTGTTGAACTCATCTTTGTCTATGCATGGTTGATGAACCGTTTAGAAAAAAAATATGCGCAACAAGAAGATACGGAGGAGACAGAGCAATCATGACCGTACAAGCATGGACATTTGTGATGGTGGCGCTCTCCTTCGCGTTATATATAGGCGTTGCGCTCTGGTCGAAAGCACGTTCTACAGGTGATTTCTATGTTGCAGGAAGCAATGTGCATCCGATTGTCAACGGTATGGCGACAGCGGCAGATTGGATGAGTGCCGCCTCTTTCATCTCAATGGCAGGGCTTATCTCGTTTATGGGGCGCGACGGTTCCGTTTACCTACTCGGATGGACAGGCGGCTACGTGCTGCTGGCACTGTTATTAGCACCCTATCTCCGCAAATTCGGTAAGTATACTGTGCCCGATTTCGTAGGCGATCGGTATTACTCACAATTGGCTCGGATTGTAGCAGTAGTCTGTGCGATTTTTGTGTCGTTTACCTACGTAGCGGGACAGATGCGGGGTGTCGGTATTGTGTTTTCCCGGTTTCTGAGTGTTAATGTTGAAACCGGTGTGTTCATCGGTATGGGGATTGTGTTCTTTTATGCCGTGCTGGGTGGCATGAAAGGCATTACGTACACACAAGTTGCGCAATACTGCGTGCTGATTTTTGCGTTTCTCGTGCCTGCTATTTTCATCTCTATCCTGATTACAGGCAACGCTATTCCTCAACTTGGATTGATGGGAAAAGTGGCGGATGGCTCAGGGCTATATCTCTTGGATCGACTTAACGGCTTGAGCGAGGAACTCGGATTTAACTTATATACGGACGGAACTAAAAGCACTATTGATGTCTTTTTCATCACCGCAGCATTGATGTTAGGAACAGCCGGACTTCCGCACGTGATTATCCGATTCTATACTGTCCGAAAAGTTTCCGAGGCACGGATTTCAGCGGGATGGGCATTGCTTTTTATCGCTATTCTTTATACCACTGCACCGGCAGTCGCTGTGTTTGCCCGAACCAATCTCCTCAAAACTGTCAGGTATCAACAGAATGGTGAACTCACAGATGTCAGATATGAGGATGTACCGGAATGGTTTAAGAATTGGGAGGCAACAGGTCTCATTGAGTTCGACGATTTGAATAGCGATGGAAGAATACAGTACCGAGGCCCGAAATCAACTATACAAAATGAACTCGAAATCGATCCGGACATCATGGTATTGGCGAATCCTGAGATTGCGAAACTCCCGAATTGGGTGGTTGGGTTAGTCGCAGCTGGCGGATTGGCTGCTGCATTATCAACAGCTGCCGGTTTGCTATTAGTGATTTCCACGGCAGTCGCCCATGATTTACTCAAGGGTAGCATCGCACCCGGATTGTCAGAGAAACAGGAGCTAACCGCTGCGCGCATCGCAGCGGGTGTCGCTGTCTGTATCGCCGGGTATTTTGGGATTCATCCACCCGGATTTGTAGGGCAAGTTGTCGCATTCGCCTTCGGGCTTGCGGCGAGTTCATTTTTCCCCGCAATCGTCATGGGGATCTTCTCTAAACGGATGAACAAAGCCGGCGCAGTCAGCGGTATGATTGTCGGTATCACTTTTACTGCCGCATATATTATCTATTTCAAATTTATTAACCCAGATCTCAACACATCAGAACACTGGTTATGGGGTATTTCGCCTGAAGGGATCGGAACTGTCGGCATGGTGCTAAATTTCATTGTTTCTATTAGTGTGGCAGCTTTGACACCACCGCCTCCAGATGAGGTACAGGCACTTGTTGACGATATTCGGGTTCCGTAGCCAAATACATTACATACATGTTTTAAAAATGCACATTGAGGTGTCTCATGAGACGAAAATTGAAAGTAACTATTTTTATTTTTGCCCTCACGGGTATTATTTTTTCCGCGAATGCAGCGAAGGTTGCGGATTTCATGCCGAAGGAGAGTATTTTCTATCTGCAGCTCCAAGATATTGATGAAGTCTACAGCGAAATTGAGGTCTCCGAAAATTGGGAGAAGGCACTTGCGCTATTACCAGAGGCTGTCGCGGATTGGCAGGAGATGCAACAAGGATTAGTGATGGCACAAGGTGTCCTGAGTACAGACCTGATGAGCGTAATTGAGACTGTGGGTTACCGAACCGCTTTCGCGATATGGTTAGATGAGACCGGCACTCAGCAGATCGGACTCGTCATCCATTCGGGTGGTAACCTCGATGAACTCCAACGCTTTACCAAGATTGTTGAGGGGTTGGTGGGCATGTCTGGTGGAGGCACCTTACGCTTGGATGCCGGTGTGTACCAGCGAGTTCAGTATAACGCCATGGAAATGCCACAGAATATTGTTAAATATGGGTTTGTCGATGAGTTTCTCGTGCTTGGTGCAGGTGAAGAGGCTTTTGAAACATTGATGGATACCTATCGGAAAGACGCGCCCTCTATCCGAGAGAACCCAGAATTTACGAAGGCCTCAAAGAAGTTGGGGTCAGGAGTCGTCAGTGTGTTCGCTGATGTCCCATCCGTCTTGCCTATGATAGGTGATCTTGATGAGGCAAACCGTCAGCGTCTCGCTATTTTTCAGTCGTTCTTTGCACGACTCAATCTGCTTGAAACCGAGCCTTTCTTTCAAGCAGCAGTCCAATTTAATCCAGATCTTCCCGAAAATGAAATCGGCCTGTTTTTGAAAAAGGGCGCAGCACTCAAAACGCCGAAGGCATTATCTGCTCAGGACGATCTGTTTGTTGCTATAGCACCCAACATTTTGGAAAGTGTATGGGAACTTGTTCGCACCGAGATGGAGAAGAACGCAACGGGTGAAATGTACGCGGCAATCTCTTTTTTGGAAGGACTCCTGAACCTTAATCTCGAAGAGGATGTTATGACCGGATTAACAGGCGAACTCGCTTTGTCGGTTCCTGATTTCACAAACTTTGATCCTCAAGCCGTAGATAATCTTAATCTTGAATTTGATGGCACATTTCAACTTGACGCAGAGGGGGTCGAGACAGAGGGTGCTATCATTTTCAGCCCCAGTAATCAGATGAAATGGAACCAAATCGGTAATAGTCTGTCTAACCTACAAAATGCCTCTATGTCTCAAATCGATTACAACGGGACTACGGTATCAGGATTTGCATCAAGTATCTATTATAGCAAGTTAAATGACCTGTTTCTTCTCGGATTCTCCGAAGAGCAGGTGTGTGTGCTTGTTGATGAGATTAAGAAAAACAAGGAACTGTCTTATTTAAAACAGGTGCCAAAGACCCCTGTCGCGTTTGCACAACTGAATTTAGCGAGAATTTTAGAGGTTGCTGGGGACGGGGTACCACCACCTGCTGATAAGGTCTTTGTCAGTGCTGAAGAAATCGCGCCATGGCTCGCCTGGATTTCGGTGGAACGGAATGAAGTCTTGTTTGAAATAGTACTATCAACGGAAGAGGTACCGCTTGAGGTACTTGCAAAATTCGTTCCATTCTACGTTTGGACTATGGAGAATTAGTAAATTCTGTTTTATTATTGCAGGTAGCCAATCTAAGGAGACAATCATGATTCAGAAACAACTTATACAGAGAGCGAATACGAAGCGTTGGTTTTGGGGTATAACAATTGTTTTGGGGCTATTGCTCGGTTTCGGGGTTAACCAGAGGATGCAGTTTCGCGAGGCGACCGCGGAGTCACAAGAGGAAGTCCTTCCACAACTCACCGCGGAGCTGGATGCACTCAAAGCAGACTATAAAGCACAGCAAGCGAAGTGGCAATCCCAACTACTCGCACAAATCGTACCCACTTTAACAGACGAATCTAACGCTGTAAGACGGCAATTTGTGGAATTCCTTGAGGAAATCGGAAATCCCGGGACCGCTGCACTCGTTGGAATGCTCCGTGATCCGTCTAAAAGTGTACGCCGAAAAGCCGCTGAAGCCTTGGGTGAAATCGGTGAAGATGAGCGGAAAGCAGGCCGGAATTATGATGCCGCTGCGATCGGTTTAGCAATGGCACTCAAAGACGATTCTGATGATGTGTTCCGTGAGGCGGTTCAGGAATTGGGTGACGTTCGTCCGACATCTGCGGAATCGCTGGCTGTCGTCGTGCCAGCACTCATCGCTGTACAAACAAAAGGTCCATCGAATACACGCGACGATGTACTTGACATTTTAGGACAAATCGGCGAAGATCTCGCAGAAAATGGACAGTCTACCGACACAATTCAAGATGCTTTAATTGCCGGTCTAAATGATGATTCGACAAAAGTCCGAACCAATGCGATAGCTGAGTTGTCTGATATACAAGCAACTTCAACGAAGGCGTTTGCCGCGTTGATACGTGCGTTGTCAGACGATGCTAAGTCCGTCCGGGCACGTGCTGAAGATGTATTGATTAAACTCGGTAGAAGCCATGCTGTGAGCATCACGCCTATGTTAGCCGGGGCACTGACGAACGATCAATCCGCTACTACGCGTGGGCATATTGTTGATGTACTCGGGGAGATCGGTGAAGCACTCGTGAAGAAGGGCGAATCCGATGAGATGGTTGTAAAACCGCTCCTCGTTGCGTTACAAGATTCCGACGCTGATGTCCGACGCAACGCCGCTGATGAATTGGGTGAGATGCGCGCAAAATCGCCCGACGCTGAAACCGCATTGACACGTGCGCTTGAGGATAATTCTAAAAACGTTCGCAGTGCGGCGCAAAAGGCAATTCGACGGATTAAGGCAACGAAATAATGTTTTGCCTAAAGTGTTCAGAGCTTACGCAGATGTCTCATATTTGCTGGTGAGATTTGCAACCTCGCCAGCGGTGCATCAGTCTACACTGCAATTTTGCCTAAATCCCGATGTTGATGAAAATGAGAATCAATTTTCTATTTATTTATCCAACAAATAGATATATCATGCGTCTAATACTATTAACAAGTATTTTAAAATAGTATATTTCTAAGATGGTTGTGAAAGGGTAATTGTAGGTAATATGTTAAACTTATTTGGGGTTGATACGTCTTAAC
>VYCT01000143.1 GCA_009843785.1 Candidatus Poribacteria bacterium
AACGTTATGCTGATGTGAATCTATATTTTACAAATAGTTATTTAGCACAGCTCGTAACTTATAACTAATAACCACTAAAGGAAACAGATATGGAACCTCTTCGGATAGGATTTCTCGGTGCTGGCGGTTTCGCACGGCACACCATTTATCCCGCACTACATCTCGCTCCAGTTGCATTACAAGCTGTTTGTGATGCCGATGAAGATCGCGCAAAAGCTGCTGCGGGCAAATTCGGTACAGGTCGATATTATACGGATCGGCACGAAATGTTTGAAAAAGAAGACTTGGAAGCAGTGATCATCTCCATGGGACCTGACCCCAGACAACCGCTTGTGCTTGAAACGCTTGCGGCGGGGTATCATGTATTCACACCCAAACCGCCGGCACCCTCTCTTGAGGAAACGCTCACTTTGGCAGAGACCGCGGAAAAACACGGTAAGACACTCATGGTGAACTTCCAGCGGCGTTTCAGCCAAGGCGTACGTCAAGCGAAAGCAATCATGCAGACTGAATCCTTCGGGCAACTCACCCAACTTTTTTGTTCGTTCTGTAGTGGAAAATATCCGACGGTCAAAAGCTATCTACTTGATTTTGCCATCCACCATTTCGATTTGGCGAGACACATCGCCGGTGCAGATGTCAAGGAACTCAGCGTTTTCCACAATGAAGTTGATGGGCAAGGGGCATTCGCTGTTGCTGTGGAATACACCAACGGCGCGGTGGGTAGTCTGCAGCTGAGCAGCCAACGTTTGTGGCGGCGTAACTATGACTACATCGAAATTACTGGCCAACACGAATATATTGTTTTAGACGGGTTGTGGGGTGCTCAGCATTTCACCGAATCTGGTAATACCTTTACCTCTAATTTCTCCGATGAACGCAACGGCGAATTGACTGGCGATGGTATCAGCCTTACTGAATTTGTTAACGCGATTCGTGAGGACCGAGAACCAATCTCAAGCATTCAGGACTGCGTTGGTACAATGCGGTTCTATGATGCCGTACTTCAACGGAAAAAAGGCGTTATTAGCTTATAAGTTATCAGTTAACAGTACTCAGTTTTCAGTTAAGAGGTGTATTGTGGCAGTGAAACGAAAAGTAACCGCCACAAGGGGGTGACTGACAACTGAAAGGATTTCGTAGAAATCCGTACTGCGTACTGTTAACCAGTACTCTGATAACCAGTCTTCTGGCAGTTGATGGCTGACGGCTACTCTGCATTAATACTCTCCAAAACAGCAAGGCATGTCTCTCCATTAACCAACCGATGATAATAGCCTGCGACACGCTCGGTAAAATCCCGATTCTCGTGCAAGCCGCGCAAGGGTGCCCCAGCAACGGGTGACCACAGGGCTGCATTTGAGAAAATAGACGCAATCCGTCCTTGCACATCTATTTGACTCGCACCAAATGCCCCTCTCAGGATGTCCTGTATTGTTCGGTCAGAGTCTTGGATTTCATACGCGGTACCGGTATCGGTGATACCCGTGTAGTCATCAAGAGACGAGATTGCGTGTGGGGTTAGAAATCGGAGTACCGTCGCGAAAGAATAGGCGAAATCGGATTTGAAGAGTTCTGTGCTGGCATCATAGTTCGGTGAACGGACGATATCAGCGGCACGTTCGCGGAGTTTCACAGTTTCAATGATGTTAATCCGGGCGTTGTCGTCTTTGACTCGGCGGATACGATTGACGAATTCCAGCGAGTATGCTCGCGCGCTTTTACCGGCTATGGGGATGTCTGCCTCCACGATTTCAGCATATCCATGCATCAGACGCTCCAGATGTGGGGCAAATGTCGGGTGTGACGCTGCTTCGTTGACATATTCGATGTCCGAGAGTGTGCCTTTGTGTGTAATCCCTGGCACATGCACGGAATTCACCAAAAGGAGTTTCCAATCGTGATAGGGTTCAATGCTCTCTTGACTGACAATAACGCCGTAATCGTCAAGTTCGCCGAAGGGGACGCGTAGCCTATCGTCTAAATCTTCCAGAATCAGCGGTGTTGCAGGTAATGCCTCCGCATAAGTTATTAATTCATCTTGACCTGTGATCTGTGCGCGTGCGGCTGCCTGAATCTCATCAGGGACAGCATAGACCTGTGGCACCAGTCGGTCGCCCATTTCATTAAGAAAGCCGACATTTGTCCCTAACCACGCCGCGTAATCATCACTCCGTTTTGGATACTCGTTACAGAGAATATCGCGGATGACATCGCCGTTATTTCGCAGGTTGTCGGTATTAATGACACAGAGCGTCGCATCTGCACCGTGGTGGCAAAAATAGCGGTAGAGGGTTTCATCGAGGACATCCATCGCCAATTCACCCTTGGCAATCCCTGCTTCGGTTACACCGATAAGGATAAGGTCAAGCGGGTTTTTTGTCTGTGCGTAGAACTGCTCACGACCGGCTTCTGTGGCGAGTGTTATCGCACCAACGACGCTTGAAACTTGTCGGATACCGTGGATGCCGCTGAGATCAAACGTGACAACATGGTATGTTCCGTTTTGTCGGTTGAAGGCATCGGCTTTCTCAGTGCCACGCGGCTGTCCGACGAAGATACCGCCGTTATAGAGATTCCGTTCGTTGAGGATATGGACACATTCGTGGGTTAGGGCGCGTTGTAAACCACCCGCACCGATAGCAAGAATCTTAGTTGGTAGCATGTATATTTTCTCCTTTTCCTAAAATATCAGTGTAGAGGGCTAAATAGGCATCAGCGATGTGTTTCCAATCGTATGGTTTGACGCGTTCGGTGCTTGCTTTGCCCA
The DNA here is from genome assembly GCA_009843785.1 of Candidatus Poribacteria bacterium. Lineage (GTDB taxonomy): Bacteria > Poribacteria > WGA-4E > WGA-4E > WGA-3G > WGA-3G. The sequence goes on from VYCT01000143.1 coordinate 2,771, forward strand.
TTTCAATGCGGTCTTCGCCCGCGTTAATGAGTTTGATGAGCGCGTGGGCGAGTCCATCAACATCGCTCGGATCAAAGAGCGCGCCGTTAACACCATCTACGACAAGTTCATCAATGCCTTGGACGCGACTGACAACGATTGGAAGTCCTGTTCCCATTGCCTCCAAGACGACGAGTGGCATGCCCTCGGCGAGTGAGGGTAAAATGAAGATGTCCGCTTGTTGGTATTTTTGTGGTAATTCCGAATACGGTACTGAACCCGCAAAACGGATGTGTGACGTTACACCGAGATTTTCGGCTAACTTCAGCAGTTCTCCGTGATAGGGTCCATCGCCGACGATCTCTATTTCAAAGTTATGTGAAACCTTTTCAAGGATTTGCGGCAGGGCGCGGATTAGAAATTGGAACCCTTTGCGTGGGATGAGTCTCCCGATTGTGAGGACTCGGACTTTTTCTGGATTGGGATTGCGTTGGACGGGTGTAAAAGTGTCCAAATCCACGGCATCGGGAATCACATCCATTTGGACATTTGAATCCGTCTCTCGCGCGAGTGCGCGCAAGCCTTCACTACAAGCAACGACCGCTGATGCGTTCCTCCAAATCGCTCGGATGGCGGGTTTTAGGAGCAGGTATAACCACCGATAATATGGCGGATCAGGGTTACGGCTCGGTACGTCACGTCCTCCGAGAAATACGACATACGGCACGTCGCGGTATTTTTGTAGAAGATATGCGCCGCCACCCGCGGGAATCCCGAAAAAGACTTGGACGATATCGGGTTGGAATTGCTTGATGAACCGTAATCCGTAGAGACTTGAACTTACGGCGTAAGTTAGCATTTCGTGTACAGCACATACATCCCGATTTTTACGCAGTGCCCGGACGCGATGTACGTGAAAGCCTTCCACCTTCTCGTCTTTGAGGCAATCGCGAAATTGTGAAGTAATCAGATGCACATCGTGCCCTGCAGCCGCGAAGTGTTTGCCTAAAAAATAGCTGACCCAACCGCCACCGCCACCGATCGGTGGAAATTCGTGATTGAACATTAAGATTTTTTTCGGGGTATCATCCATACGGACAACTGTGTCCTTCCGTAGCGCAGCGTGAGTGTCTATCAGTGGTTTTGTGCGAATTTTGCCGCGAATTGAATAATAAGACTTGCGATATTGATGCCTGTAACCGATTCTAATTCTTCAAACCCCGGCGATGGATTGACTTCCAAAATGACGGGGCCGCTGTTTGTCTCTAATAGATCGACACCGGCTATCTCTAATTCGAGTGCTGCTGTTGCTTCTATGGCGAGGCGGTCGTATGCCTCCGGTAGCGTGACGGTTTCCCCGGACGCGCCTTTGTGAATATTCGCCCGAAATTCGCCCGGTGGCGCGCTTCTTTTCATCGCTGCAATAGCTTCACCGCCTACGACGAGGATGCGGATGTCAACCCCCCCTGCTTCAGTAATGAAAGGCTGAATCACGTAATCATGATGGAGGTCACACAACGCATCTACGGCTGAAGTGAGCGAGGTCGGCGTGTCTAACAACATAATACCTCTACCGTGCGTGCCGTAAAACGGTTTTAAAATAAACGGGTAATCTCCCATTTCGGCTGCGGCGTTCTCTAAAAATTCGGAGGAACCGACGGTGAGGCTTGGTGGAATAGGCAAACCGTGTTGTGCGAGGATACGTAGGGATCGGAATTTGTGTCGTGCCTTCGCGATCGCTTTTGCACGGTTGATAACTGGCGTACCGATCCACTCAAAGTGTGCGACGACCTCTTCGCCGTATTGTGCTGTCGTGCGACTGAAGCGTGGCATGATAACATCAAAATCGTTTACCGGCTTCCCGTGATATGTGATGCGATCAGATGTGCCACCGACCTGGAGGTAAAAGCCGAAGGGGTCTAAGACTTCCGCTGTGTGTCCCGCGTGGACAGCAGTTTCGCTGAGCCTAAGTGTGGCGTGGTTTTGAGGTCCCCGGGAGAGGATACCGATTTTCATGTTTTTAATTATGGGGTTTTCGCTCGGTTTTTTCCGCCCTTCTTGGTGACGGTGAAGCCCCGCCGACAAGCAGCTCCAACGGCTCTGTTGATTCTCGCAAACGTTTCAGTGCCGCCTCTCCTCGACAGCGACGTTCGTTTTGAAGTTCTGATACACGTGTCCTGAAAAGCAACATTGTCTCAGCAACCCCCGGTTCGGTAACGGCTCCAGCGAGCACGCCTCGAACGATCAATTGGGCATTTTTGAGTGCGGGGTTTTGTTGAACAGAAAACGTTGCGCATTCGTTGAGCAGGGCGCGATATTCGTTAAGTAAGTCGGGGCCTACAAGGGCATTGCTTTCTGTGACCAGTGCTTCGGCATCCAAGACGAAACCGAAAGTGTTATCCTTTCCGTCCTCGTCAAAGATACTATAGCGGTCATTAACAAACATAAAAATATATTGGTGATCGCCTGCTAAAAAATCCTCGATGCAAAACCTTTTACCGTACCAATCTTTCGTCGGAACAATAGTGCCCTTCTCAATACACTCATTATAATGGGATTCGTCAGTTGTGTAATACGCATCAACCATGGGATAGAACCTTTCAACTATAGTGGGTGATGCGCCGACGCACCACTCGGTCAGAATTTAGAACATTATCTTCGTAACAAAAATCCTTTTGGAATTAGGAAAGACACACCTTGAAGTTGTAGAATCAGGACAGTTCAATACCGCTGACGGTGGCACGATTGATAAGGGTGATATAGATAATTGGGTATCAACTTTCATCTGTTTTATACGTGGTCGTCAGAAAGTCTGCCAACTCCTCAAAGGTATCAAAAATCCGATCACATAAGTTCTCAAAGAAGATACTCCGCGTCCCTGTGTAAACGGCATACACCGGCTTGTTATGGCGAGTTGCATAGTTCATTTCGCTGAGAACGCCCGGGGATAATTTATCCGTTGGGTAGATGACAACCACAAAATCGCTCTGATGGACAAACTGGTAATCTCGTGAGATTGTCCGTGTTTTGATCTGTTCAATCACGCCGTCATCCATCTCGCCCATAGTCGCGGCAGGCACACTCCTATCTCCGCCAGCAGTCACCAGTGCCATGTCTTTAATCGTGAGCGGGTCAAAAACAATAAACGAACGGCTCAGTTTTTCGCCGATCTCACGGATTTTCTTGATTTCGTCTGGGGTATCCCTTAGCAGTGTAATTGGGTAGCTGAGATAAAATTTCGGCTTCGGCGAAAAAAGGAGTTCGTAAAAATTCTCAAGATCGTGTTGTCGGGCGACAGTGTAGTGTGGTTTCTCTATGAAATGCGCGATTTGTCGCGTCAGGAACTCCTCCTCGTCTAACCAGACATTGAGTGTTGTATTATCCATACCTGACCACTGTGCACTCTCTTTCATCCGCCCGGATATATCGGTGATATTATCGACGACGTTAATTAGGAGATCAGGCAGGAGGATTTCAATGTCTTTGAAAGAGAAGCCCTCGACGAGACTTCCACGCCATCGAAAGCAGGCGTGCAGTCCGATGATGGCGTGTTCATAGGATTCGGTGCGGCGTGCGATTTCATAGAAAGCGGTGCGGCGCGCCAATGAGAGGACTGCTGGATCCGAATCAAGCACCTTGTCTGTGAAATGGACACGGGCTTCTGCGGCGGCGCGATGCATAACATCGCCGACGTTGAAGAAGCCGATGTTCAGTTTCTGTTTCATGCAAAGGATTTTAAAATTCGCCATTAACTCTTTGCGTCCTGAACAACTGATGCCGGTACAGATGATCTTCATTTTTTTTACTTTCCTTTTTCCAGTTGCCCGTTACCAGAAAGAGATGCTCCATCGAAAACCTTTTTTATAGTAAAGCCTGTAATTACTTGCACACGTTGGGAACCGTAGGGGTTGGGTAACCCAACCCCTACGAGCGAGAAGTGTAAACTTATTTTCGGATTTTACTATAACTGGTCACCGGTTAGTGGTCACTGTTCACTGACCGCTAACGATTTTAGTTTTGCGAGTGCCTCCTGCTCCTCTGTTTGCCACGGACGGTGTGCGGGTTTATCCAGTTTTTGTGGGGGCGCGCCGAAGACAAGGATATAGGCTCTACGTGCTTCTGCTGTGCTATTCGGTGCTGAGTAGTGCAAAGTCCGACAGTGATGAAAAGTCGCACCGCCCGCGGGTATTGGGCAAGCGACTACCTCTGATACATCAACGTCATCTGTCACTAAGCCGTGTACGAGCGGATCGTTATCAATATGCCGATGCCAACGCACCTCACCCTTGTGGGATTGCGGGATAAATTGGAGACACCCGCTCTCAAGCGTCGCTTTATCGAGTGGCAGCCAGACGCTTAGGCTGTGTGGTAGAACTTCGGGGTTCCAGTACGCTTCGTCTTGATGCCACGGCGTTTCATTACCGTAATGTGCGGGTTTCAAAATCATGTGTCCGCCGCCACTGACTTTTTCAGTTGCTACACTGAGCAACTTTGCGGCGAGCCGCTGTGCGTTCTGGAAATAGATCGTCTCTCGGAGTTCAGGGAACTGTGCCTCTGGTCCCAATACCTGTGGTAGAGTTTCCTGTCCGTTGTGTGCACGCGGGCCGGCGAGATCGAAGTAACGTCCTTGCGCTTCTCCGGTTCGTTCCGTGAAGAGTTCATCGTAGATGCCTTTGAGCCATTCAACCTCATCATCCGTTGTGATGCGCGGAATGCTCAGGTACCCGTTCTCTTGAAAAAAAGCGACCTGTTCGTCAGTCAGGTCAACGTGGCTTTTGTCAAGCAAGTTTCGGCTTGCAAGCTGCGCCGAAAGTTCATTTTTGGATCTCATATAATCACCGAATTAAAATATCATAAGGTAAGATTGTTACGATTTGTGTGCCATCTTCAAAACCAAACAGGCTCAACCATGTGACGGCATGCTGCCATTGTGTGCCAAATAGGAAATGGAAGGCAGGAAGGAGGGAAGGTTGGAATCCCCATCCTTCCAATCTTCCAATCTTCCAACCTTCTAGCTGAATTGAACCCTCTGTCCCTTCGATTATCTGCTCTATGAGTTGTTCAAAAAGGGGTCGCTGTTTCGGCAAAACAATAAGGTTAACTTTATCGTCTTCGGCGAACCCTGCCTGTTCCTTGGCAATAGAGAGCGCGTCATCAAGCCCACCGAGTTCATCCACGAGTCCGAGTTCCTGTGCTTGTTTGCCTGTCCAGACACGTCCTTGTGCGATCTCGTCGATTTCGTCAAAGGATTTATTTCTCCCTGTTGCTGCCTTGTTGACAAAACCTTCATAGACGGTTTTCATCATCTTTTCGACGCGTTCCTGCTCCGTCGGTGTAAAACCGCCGTAATCTGAATAAAGTGTAGCGTTCTGGCCGTGTGCGATGATCTCCTTCGTCAAACCTGCTTTATTGTAGAGACCCTTCAGGTTCAGTTTACCGCCGAATACACCGATTGATCCTGTGAGTGTGCTCGGATGCGCGACGATTGTCCCGGCTGCCATCGCAATATAGTAGCCACCGGACGCAGCGACATTTCCCATGGAAACGACAACCGGTTTCTCGCGTTGTGTGAGCATCACTTCTCGCCATATTAAGTCAGAAGCGAGTGCAGAGCCGCCCGGACTGTCTATACGTAGCACAACTGCTCGGACGGCATCGTCCGTGCGTGCTTTCTCAAACGCCTTTTTTAATTGCTTTGGTGTAATTGCCGACATTGAGATGAAAGGTGAACCAATATCAGGTAAGATGGGGCCGCTGGCATAGATCAGTGCAATCTGATTTTCTCCAGCAGCGCGCGCACGCTGTGGTGGGTTCAACATGCTGAACAGCTGCATAAGTCCAGCGAAACTGTTCATATCCGGGACTGTTCGCGGACTTTCAAAACTTGGCTTGACGATCTGTACCTCTTCGTCTTCAGATGCTGCTTTTAGCGTCGTTACCAATGCGTCGTAGTATTGCAAAGCGTCAACTAATTTTTCCTGCTTCGCCTCTTCTGCTGTGAAAGGACCGCGGTTTATCAGATCCGATGCTGTTTCCGTGGAGATACCGTCCCGACTCTCAGCGATGTGGTTCAGCAATTGGGCGTACAGATCATCAAGCAGTGCAGTCATCGACTCACGAAACGCATCCGACATACCGTCGCGCATATAGGGTTCAACACCAGATTTGTATTTCCCCATCGCCAACATATCAGCTTCAATATCCAGTTTGTCCAGCAGTCCTTTGTAGAAGATGACTTCGGCGCGCAAACCGGTTAGGTTGAGGCTTCCTGTAGGCATCAGAACGACACGATCCATCGTAGCAGCGAGGAGATACTCGGCATTCCCACCGCTTTCGAGATAGCCGATTGTTTCTTTTTCTGCTGCCTGGAATTCGTTGAGTTTGTTTCGGATTTCTTGGAGTGTTGCCCACCCTAAGCTGATGCCTTCTATTTTGAAGATAATCCCAGCAATATCATCATCTGTTTTGAGTGCGTCTAATTTCTTAAAAAGCCCCCGAAGTGTCTTTGTTGAGGAGGTGCCAAAGGTGCTGACCGTCTTGGTGTCGGTGTAGGTGCCGCCGAGTGTGAATTCAGCGTATTTCTTAACGGGAGGCGGTGTTTCTTCTGCTGCGTGTTCCTCAGCAAATACCGGAGAAACGAGGAGAAGTAATATCAGTAGAGCGGCATATCTTTTTATTAATTTCATGAGTCTATCCTTCTTTTTGGTATCTGATTTAGCATTGTTATTTTATCACAAAACGGGGATCGTGTCAAGTGGCAAATTTTTTAAGGTCAGGTTCGTTTAGTTTTCTCTTTTGTAGCGTATCCTGTTAGGTTGCGCTAATTGATGCACCATAGGTGTCAATTTAAGAGAAACAGACATGGTTTATAGTCCCGTAGGGACGGCATCTCTGTAGACACATATTACCAAAAGGTCTTGAACCCTGTAGGGGTGATATCCATAGAAACTTCGCTATTATACAGATGCCGCCCCTACGGGGCTGAAGGTTTGGGTTGACATGCGTACTACATAGATACCGTCCCTACGGGACTCAAGAGCGATTTTGAAGCATCCAAGGCTTCTACGCAAAATCCGACGTAGTTTCAAAGAGTTCCTACCGTTTCTGGTGGCAACGACGGTTACTTTTTCTAAAATTGACACCTATGGTTGCGCTAATTGATGCACAGGCTAACAGTCTCCTATGCTACAAGGGGTTCCCTACGTATCGGTAGCAAGGGTTTGCACTAAAAAAGGTTTCCAAACTGGAGAACTAAATGGAAGTTATGAAATTTCACAGTATTTCACAGTAAGGATCTGAAAAAGTATTTCGGGGACCGCTACGAAGTAAGGTGTGGAAAGGGTTTTCACGGTGTTGTGAACCTTGTCAATTTTTTTCATACCTATGAAATTATGATTTTAAGGTGCGGGTTGTTTCGCTTGCAAACATAGTGGTGGTATGGGTGGACGGGCGTTTCTATTTTTGGCATTTAAAATGCGTTACTATGAAATTTTTGTTGATTCGTCTAAAGTTATCCGATCGTTGTTTTTCTACCTGTTGGTACCTTGTCGGGATGTGGTCCACCTCACATCGAATGCGGGGTGCATTATATTAGATACACAAGTAAAAATAAAGTATAGCTGGTTAAGTAAGTCAGAAAAGAGAATGGAATGTGCACTGTTTTTTATCGGGAGAGCTGTTTGGAGGAAGATATTTATTTGTTATTGTGGTAGTAAATTCTTGTCTATTTCAGGGAAACCTGTTTTCAGGTATTTCACATCGGTTTGGATGTCAGGGGGATAGTGTATCTTCCAAATTTTGACATCAGTTTCGCCAGTTTTTTGAGCCTCGTAAACAGGATGAAACGCGTCGCTTGGAATACCTCGTAGGAACAAACGGATAACGAAGTTATCCCATGCAACAGGCGGTACATAATAGCATTTTTGAAAATTATGATGTTCGTCAAAATAAAGAATGATGCCTCCTGTTTTTGAGCCGTCCTGATTATTGGAGACGCTGCGTTTTTTACCATAAACAGCGACGTAAGGGACATCTTTGACAGCACCATTTGTGTGTGTGGCTATAGCGAAGATGATTGTTTTGTTTTCTGGGTGAATATTTATCTGGATGTTATTGAAAAAAGGTGTTGCTTTTGTGGGCAATAGGAAGATATTTTCCTTTTCGCGTATTCTGTTTAGGAGTTCAATGATTTCAAAAGGTTCATCCTGTTTTTGATGGCTTCCAATAACAGAATAGATAGGTGAATCTCTCACAATATCGAATTCAGTTAGCATCAAGTGGGTTGCCCCATGGGTTTTTAGGAATTCAAGTGCTTCTTTTTCCGATTCTCCACAGAAGAGGTATCGGTAATAGAGGTGGATCCAATGCTGTATGAAAGTGTCTTGGTCCGTAATTGTTTTAACACCGCCAAGGACGTTGAGTTGGCTACCGTATATCCAGTCGGCTGCGACGACAACTGTGGTTGGGAGTTGTGCTTTCACCCATTGAAAGGTTTTCGAGACGGTACTTTGTCTCGGAACGCTCTGGCGCAGATGTTTTGCCGCCGGAAGCGTATTCCCTGCGTATCCGTAAGGGAAAGGAAGCCACATGAGAAGTGCAAGAATTGCGATCGAAGTGCTTGTTTTCAGGATAGGCTGTGGTATCTGTAATCTGAGTTTTTTGCCTCGTTTCATGCTACAGAGTTTCACGCTACAGAATTGTATGAGTTCCGCCGTAAAGAACGCGATAGCGGGGCTGCTAAAACAGGAATATCGTTCCGCGTCACGCGAAAGGGATGTCCAAATCAGAAACCATGAGATGGCAGCAACAAAAGTCAGTTCGTTTTTAGGGTGAAAGTCAAGTTTCCATGCGATGATCATTAACGTGATTATCGTGACAACGATGGCAATAAAAAAGAGGATATTGTTATTCTGGGCACCCCACAGCCTCTCTAAAGATTCACGAAAAAAGGTAGTTAAGGTAAAAAGAGTGAGAGATATTACAAGTATAGTGCCATAGTTTCCCCACCGATGTATCACTGAAATCATGAACCCTATGATGCTCAATACAAAGATATATCCGTAGAGGATCATCCAATATTGTGAATCTGTGTCCGTGAGTTCACCAATGGATTGCATTACGACATTTTGACTTAATGGCACGGTTGTTTCTGCGAAAGTGTTTCGTTGGATCAAAACATAGGCAGTTGCGAGTGCAACGGTTACCAACGTCAATCCGAGTGCAAGGGTGCGGGCATGCGGTCGGAGTTTTCCCGTTTTAGTGAGGAGAAGCTGTCGGAGTGTGCGGATGCCCAGAAGCAAAACGGGGGGAACCAGGACAAAGGCGAAAAGGTGTTCTGCAAAACCGTATCCGCTCCGATAGGCAGGGGATGCAAGGTAGAGTGTCGGGACGAAGGTTAGCACCCATAGGAGATAATTTCCTAAGCCTTTTTCTGTTTCGGAAGTCAGGAACCGCCAGATTTCAACAAAAAGAATGATACTCAGGAACACGCCGAAGCCCTCCCATGAGAGGCCACCAACAAAGACGGTAAAGCCACTCGCAAGCGTCCATAAGTAACGGATACGAGGCCGGTCTGCTTGCAGAGAGAGAAGATATGTAACAACTGCAAGAATCCCGAGCATCAGACACCAACTATCCCTGTCGCTGAATCCAGCAGTACTACGGTCAATGGCACCAGGCAGGGTTGCTAAAAGTACACCCACGAGACTCGCAAAGAGTGTCCCGTAAGTGTGATAGAGAAAAAGACAGAGTGCACCCAATCCGAGGAGAAAACAAACCGGAGGTGCGTAGAGGGAGACCTGATAAAGTGAAACGTTGCCAAAGAGAACGTTTATGTTTTTATGAGTATAGGCGATCACATAAGCATAAACATTCAGGGTTTGGCCGAGATCCCTGCCGAGGGGGAGCCAGCGGGACATATCCCGCGCTGGCAGCGTCCCATTTTCAGACACAATTTGTGCCTGCCAATAGTAAAAATAGGCATCGATGCCGGTAAAATGTCCTTCGGGGAGGGTGTCCATACTTTGGATCCGAATCCAGAAGGCGACGAACAATATTGTACAGAAAAGTGTCAATTTCAGCAATTTTGCGATATGTGTCATCTGTCGGGAAAAATCAGTCTTCCTCTCCGTTGCCAATTGGTTTTTCATCATTTCTATCGAGATTCAGCTCGCGGCGTTTTTCTGGTGGAATGATGGTGGGGTCGTTTGTCAGACGGGGATCACTGATGATTTTTGTGCCATCTGGCAGAATCCTTGTAATGCGGTCGCCACGCACGAGATCTTGTTGCGTAATACCGGTATACCGGAAAACAATCGCATCGTCAGGCAGCCCTGATGCTTTATTTATCTTTTTCGATTCTTTCAGCCCATTTAGGATGTTCCGTGAGGAATCGTATTGATACAGGTGTAGTTCCGCAGTATAGTATGCGATTGCCTCATCTGAGGTAAGACCCGGTGTGTTGAGGAGTTTTTGCTTTAACCGCATATAGGTGCGGACTTCGGGAATATCGCCGAACCTCTTGATGAGTGGATTGTGTGGACTCGGATTGTCTGGGTCGTCGCGAAAAGGGTTGACGATGACAAAAGGTTCTTTGACGCTTTCGGCTTCTTTGACGTTTTCATTCGGCGTGTTGATGCTGCGCGCGGTGCACCCTGAGAGCGCGCTGATGAAAATCACAAACCCGAGTAAAGTGTTCAAAACTTTCATGGCTTTACCTCACGATTTTTGTGCTTCTTGGATACTCAGATTCTCTTTTCTCCAAGAAAATATCGAGTGTTTTCTTGGTTTCGGGATGAGGCCAGAGATGTAACATGGCAGCCGTATAGTTAATGTGCTCGTCCAAGGAGAGCGACTCATTCTTCATTTTTTTTCGTTTTAATGCCATAAATGTGTGTACCTGCGGAATGTCTCCAAAACGCCGAAGTAGTCCCTTATAAAACATATCTGCCAATTCATCTGGGGGGATCTCACTTGGATCTCTTATTTCTCGTCGAAATGGATTACTTGTGGATTGATGGCTATGCCCGTCTTCATCATCCGTTCTCCAATCTTCACTCACTTGCTGATCTTTATCCGTTTGCGACACCCCATCAATATTATCAGTGGATGGTTTTTGTGGAAACGCGTCCGCAGTTTCAGACGTTCCCTCAGTGATCTTTGAAGATATTGCAGGTGCATCTGCTTCGTGATGATGCGGATGTGTGTCCTGATAAGAGTGTGTATCAATAGGTGTTTCGGCGGTTGGTGGTTTAGGCAAAGTGTTAAAAAATTTTCTGTTATCCCACTCTGTATAGACAATGATGCCACTGACGAAGACTATAAAGAAAATTATGCCGAAAATGAGGTTCTTCATTTCATATCTCCAATGAACATGCGGTCGCTAGAGATGTGTGTCTCTCCAGCGACGCGACGTTAGAAAACACTTACGACGACTGGCAGTACCCACAATCTGCGTAGTATCTATCTACGGAGTCATACTCGTCCGTGCGATACGTACGGTGCCAATGAAAAGTAGAATTCTTTCTTGGGTGATCTTCCAAGACTGTACTCGTCGTCACCGTGAAAACCCTACAAATGATATACCCGAGCATAGAATCTTCACCATGGCAATTGACATCCGTATGTTTATATGCAACCCTAATAGGATGGGCTTCTACCTGTTGAGTAAATGATACGATCCCTATGAAGCCTACAAAGAGGATACAGACAATAGCGATCATTGGACACAAAGACAATTTCATTAGAGAATTCTCCTTTTTCAAGGATTGCGGGCGGGAGGCAACAGCTGGGGTAAGGTGTATTGCTTTCATGGCAATCCTCTGTATTCTGGTAATATAAGGTACTAACCTAAAAATTTTGCAGAATGCATCCATTCTGTGCTACAATTAGGTTAGTGCTGTCATAGTACGGTTATGGCAGTGCCGCGCCGATCGGTGATTCCAGCACCCTCGGCGCACCTCAAGAAACGATAGAGGCTGCCATCTACAAAACGACAATAACAAGAGATGTGCCTAAATGTAGCACGTGTGGGTGTTATTGTCAAACGAAAAAGTCGAAACGCAAGGGAGGACATCATATCTGTGATGCCCAACACAAAAAACCCGCTATGCAACGCCTTGTCCAAGACAAAGGTAGCACACGGGAAGCGAAAGGTCTCCGTAGCCGGACGGACCTTGTGAAACAAAATGCTTAACGTTTGAAAAGTTGCGGGGGGGGGGGACAATGAGGTATCAGCAGACGTGCCACATCGCGCGGACACACGGACATCTACCGTCGCATCCAAGCGATTTCTTTCTAAAGGATCCAAAAGTCTGCTTCTCGTTACCGCCATTCTATTATTCATTCACCTTTCACAAAAGTTAGCAATATTCGCAATCGAAATGTGTAAATAGTCGCGTCTGACGACTTGTGAGATTACTTGATAACTTACAGGAGCGTTTAGTTTTACAAATTCGCTTTATATGCGCGTATATTTTCCTCTGTATGAGCGAACTGTGCTCGCGATATTGTGTCGAAAAGTTAACATCTGCCAACCAGAACCAATATCGGGACATAAAAACTAAACGTAACTGAAAAAATAAATCATCTTAAAATAACTCACGAGATTAATTATACTGCCTGAAAAAGGTTTTGTCAAATTAAAATTTCAAAAAATGTATTTTTTCGGATGTTAGGCTGCTGATTTTTTTTACAGAAGGGGCTTGCGTTTTTACCGCTCAACCGAACCTACAGGCTACAGAAGATAGAGAGTGAACAGGAGACCAACAAAATGCTTCCGCGGAGTATCCGGTTCGGTTGCGATGCAGATCGCATCTGGGTGTGTACGCCGCAAAACCGCACTATAGGTGTCAATTTAGCGGTTTTTCACGGTATTTTGTAGGAAGGTCTCCACAAATGCCGCCCCTACGGGGCTTAGGTGTGTGAGGGCCCGTTTTTCTACAGAGATACCATCCCTACGGGATTCAAGAAGGTTTTGAAGTCTTCAAGGTTTCTATGTAAAATCCGGTTCGGTTGGAATGCAGATCGCAACCCCCCTTTATCCCCCCTTATCAGGGGGGCAGGCGTGTACGCCGCAAAACCGAACCTACCGGGCCTGGGTCTAAAACGGTTATAGTTTCTAAAATTGACACTTATGGTTCGGTTGGGAATACAGGTCGCAACCCCCCTTTATCCCCCCTTATCAGGGGGGCAGGTGAGTACACCGCAAAACTGAACTTACCGGGCCTGGGGGCGGAGTTGCTTGATTATCTCGGTTTCTATTCTCCGATGTGCTGTGCGATGCGGACCAGATCTAAAATGTTAACGATGCCGTCGCCGTTGAGGTCTGGCGTTTTCTGTCCGAAGCGTGAGGCAATGAAGGTGAGATCCAAAATATTGACGATACCATCGGCATTGACATCCCACGGGGTTTCAGCAAGGGACGGCGCAAGGTCCCATAAGAGGATTGTGCCATCATAACTTGCACTCGCAAGGTGCCAGCCCGGAGCTGTACCGAAATCAGCGGATGTTTGGTTCGGCGAAAATGAAACGGTGCTGATAGCAAAAGCACTTGTAATTGAAAGCACGTTCGTATGTCCCGTTAAGAGTGCAAGTTGTTCACCAGTAGATGCCTCCCAGAGACGAATGGTGTTGTCGTGACTACCACTGGCGAGTAGACTGCCATCTGGCGAGAATGCCAAGGTTGTGACATCATGTGCGTGTCCTCTGGTAAAGTAGAGGAGATGTTCACCGGTGTCTGCGCGCCACAAACTAATGCCGCCGCGGTGGGTGCCGATGGCAATCGTTTTCTTATCCGGCGAGAACGCGACAACAGTGTTGAGGCCCGGATCAAGTCCTCTACCGATTTCAGGCGTTACGGATTTCTCTGTATAGACATCCCACACCCGTAGTGTGTCCTGTCCCTTCCATCCGCCACAGGCACGCAGGCTGCCATCATGCAAAAACGTTAACCCATCAGCCCCTTGTCTGTCAAAGGTCGCTTGCAGTTCGCCAGTGTGCGTATCCCATACTCGAATGGTATCATCATAACTGATGCTGGCAATTCTGTTCCCGTCATAAGAAAAAACGGCGGCGAAAATCCTTCCTGTATGACCAGAGAGCGTCGCATGTCGTTCTCGGGTGGCGGTATCCCATAGGTACATCATGCCATCCCAATCTGCACTGACGAGGGTTGTTCCATCTGGTGAGAATGCCGCAGCTGAAATTACATCGGTGTGTCCCTCAAGGAGTGCTTGGAGTTCGCCCGTATGCGAATCCCACAAGCGAACGAAGTTGCCCCGCGAATCCCCTCCACTGGCGATAGTAGTGCCATCAGGGGAGCGTGCCAGCGTCGTGAAACCTTCCGTCCACCCTGTGAGCGGTGTCTGAAATTCCTTAGTTCGCGTATCCCAAAAATGGAGGGTGCTATCTTCACTTGCACTGACGAGCGTTTTTCCAGAAGCGTTTTTGCTATCAGGTGAGAAGGCGAGTGCCCGGATGTCAGAAGTATGTCCCTCAAGGGTTGCGTTAAGCTCCCCAGTGCGGACATCCCATAAACGCACGTTGTTATCGCGATGCCCACTCGCCAATATTGTGCCATCGGACGAGATTGCAAGTGCTGGGATGCCACGGGTGCTTTCTGCGAACATGAGGGTTGATAATTGGCGACCTGTCGCAACATCCCACAAGCGGATGGTGGTGCCTGAACCACTCGCTGCCAAGGTTGCGCTGTCCGGTGAGAAAACGAGTCCATAGAGGAAACCCAAATTAGTTTCGAGCGTCTTCATCAATCTACCCGCTGCTGGATCCCAAAGTTGGATGTCGCCTTCCGAGTCCCCACTGGCGAGGATCTTTCCGTCTGGTGAAAATGCTAAGACGTATGTCCATCTCGCAGGTCTTGCGAGGACGTTTTCCTGTCTGCCGGTGTTTGCATTCCATAAACGAATCTCATTTGAACTGGCACTTGCGATCGTTGTTCCGTCTGGGGAGAATGCAACGCTATAGACGAAATTCTCATGTCCATAGAGCGTGGTCCGGTGTTGCCCTGTTTTAGCATCCCAGACCCGAACTGTGCGGTCCAAGCTGGCACTGACAAGCGTCATGCTGTCCGGAGAAAATGCCACTCCCTGGACCCAACCTGTATGTCCGGTGAGCAGGGCGATTTCTTCGTACGTGCGCGCATCATAGAGCCAAATCCCTATTGAACTGACGACAGCGAACTGAGTGCCATCCGGCGAGAATTTTAGGTCGGTAATAAAACCTTTGCCGAATCGAATTTCAGTACCTTCAGGCAAATTTCTGTAGCGCGAGTCTTGGGCATGAACGTTTTGTGGTAACGCAAGTAGCACTAACAGGAGGAATGTGACAAAAATCAGGCATAGGAAACTGGATAGTTTTTTCTTTATCATAAGATGCCTCCTAAAAGGGTTTTCAGCCCATGGGTTGGGTTACCCAACCCCTACGGATCGCAATTTCACCTATTTTCCGAGGTGATTCGCTATAAGTACCAGATCCAGAATATTAACGATGCCATCACCGTTAAGATCAGGTGTGTCCTGCCCGAACCGAGATGCGATTAATGTTAAATCCTGAATGTTTACAAGTCCATCACCGTTAAGATCCCATGGGTTTTGTGGGGGTTCAAATTCCCACAAGAGGATTGTATGATCCGTACTCGCGCTGGCGAGCGTGGTGCCATCTGGCGAAAATGCGAGTGAAGTGACATCATTCCTATGACCATAAAGGGTTTTGTAGTGTTCACCCGAATGGACGTTCCACAATCGGATCGTTTCGTCGCCACTTGCACTGGCAAGCGTCGTGCCATCTGGCGAGAATGCCACTGCTTGGACATAAGCCTCATGACCTTGAAGGGTTAAAGAACGCGGTGTTGGTTCTCCGACAGTTAATTTCCACAATCGGAGCGTACCATCCCGACTGCCGCTCGCAAGAACCCAGTGATATTTGTAGGGGTTGGGTAACCCAACCCCTACTACCGGCGGTCACTTGCCCCATTTTTTTCTGAAGGTTTGTGGTGAAAGGTTTTTGTTGTTAAAAGTGTGAG
>VYCT01000298.1 GCA_009843785.1 Candidatus Poribacteria bacterium
TAGAATAATTTACCTTTACTTCTGTGAAGGTTCACCGACAATTGAATGGCTCTGGCTGCAGTTTGGATTCCCTTGAATTTTCTCGTGAAACTGCGTATAATGGATTAACATGGAGGGAGAAAAATGATCACACACATACGGGTGAAAAACTTCAAGTCTTGGCGAGATAGTGACATAGTGAGACTGGCACCACTGACGGGTTTCTTTGGAACGAATAGTTCTGGCAAGAGTAGTCTGTTGCAGATGTTGCTATTGCTCAAACAGACTGTCGGTAAGGATGAAATTCTTTTCTTCGGGAACGAGAAATCTCTTGTTAATCTTGGCAATTTTCAAGAGGTGATCCATGAACATGAATTAGGTAATGAATTGTACTTAGGTCTGAGTTGCAAACTCAATCACACTGTTTCTTATAATTTTGTTACCACTCAGTGGCAGATGCTCAATTTTTCTTTTGACACCGTTATCCGAGAAGTCGAGGGAAATCAGGTTATTAAAGATTTTCGATACAAAAGTTTAACTAGTCCTGCGACAGTAGTTTGGGAAGATAATAATCTCTTTGTTAACGATCGAAATTCAATACTGATCCATGTCCAAAACTGCTATGGTTTATCATCATCTGAAAATTCTGATGTTCCAAAGATTCTAACTGGATTTATATCTGTATTTGAAGAACTGTTTTCCCATGTTTATTATCTTGGTCCAGTCAGAGTCCATCCAAAACGTTATTATCATTGGGAGGGTAATCAGCCAGAAGATATTGGTAGATGGGGTGATAAGACAATTGATGCTTTGCTCTCGGCACGTGTAGACAAACGGACAATTCTACGTGGAAAGGAAGAGATACCGATTGAGGATCGGATTTCAGAATGGCTCAGAGAGATGGATCTCGCCCATTCATTCATACTTGAGCGAACTGGTCCGCCGAGCGAAAAGAATTACGACGTTCGCATCCAGAAACGTGAACATGGTACTAAAGTGACATTGGCAGATATAGGATACGGATTATCGCAATTTTTACCAGTCTTAGTGCTTTGCTACTATGCTCCAGCGGGTTCAACCCTGATTTTAGAACAACCCGACATTCACCTCCATCCGAAAGTTCAATCCCAACTCGCGGATCTTCTTATAGAAGTTGTCACCGAACGTAAACTCCAGATTCTGGTAGAGAGTCATAGTGAACACCTCTTAACGCGATTTCAACGGCGTGTTGCGGAAAAACAGATTAGTCAGGATGATACTGCTCTCTACTTCTGTCGTAATAACCATGGGTTTTCTACCATTGAACCGTTAGAGGTAAACGAATTCGGAGAAATTAAGAACTGGCCAGAAAACTTCTTTGGCGATGTGATGGGCGATATGTTTGCTATGACTGATGTCCAATCTGAACAGATGACAGAACAGAATCTGGAGGATTAATGGACGCAGTCATAATTGATACGAATGTGATGGTAGTTGCAAATGGGGCATCCGCGGCCCCGCAGGCAACTCAAGAGTGTGTCATCCGATGTCAGGCACGACTCGCTGCTATTCTCAGGGGATCTGAAAAAGTCCTCCTTGATGACAAGAAGCGGATAATTCAGGAGTATAAAAATAACTTGAACCAAAAGGGACGTGGACATGGGGATCGGTTTTGGCAAGAATTAGTAAGAAGGATGTGGCGGGAAGGAGAACAAGAAAAGGTTATCATGGTACATATTACCCCGTTGGGGGGAAATGGAACAGATTTTGAAGAGTTTCCTAATGATGATCCATCACTAAAGGATTTCCACAAAAAAGATAGAAAATTTGTTGCCGTTGCACTTGCTTACCAGCGCGATCACGGCCAAGAAGCTCCTGTTTTACAAGCAGAGGATAGCGGCTGGGCGGAATTTCGCGCGGCCCTCGCAGATCACGGTGTTCAAGTTGATTCCATCTGTGAAGAGGATATCCAACCTTGAGCCGAAGGAAAGCAAAATGATTACACATATACGGATGAAAAACTTCAAATCGTGGCAAGAGAGCCCGGAAGTAAGACTCGCGCCGTTGACAGGTTTCTTTGGGACCAATAGTTCCGGCAAAAGCAGTCTGTTGCAGATGCTGCTGTTGCTCAAACAGACGGCAGAGCGTTCAGATCCAAATGAGGTTATCTTCTTCGGTGATGAAAATTCGCCTGTCAATCTTGGCGATTTCAGCGAAGTAATTCATGGACATCAATTAAGTAGTGCACTATATTTGAAAATTAAGTGCAAACTCAATCACTCTTTTGCTCTTCTTACAACACCACCTCAGATAACACACTTTGCATTTGACACTGTTATCCGAGAAAACAATGGAAATCCGATTCTCGAACGTTTCCGATACAGAAACTTATTTAGTGACACGAAAATCGCTTGGAAAGATAACAAACTCTTCATTGATGATCAGAGTTCAATACTGATCCATATCCAAAACTGTTACGGTCAATCATCAAAAGAATCCGATATTTCCAAAATTCTAACCCTATTTTCATCCGCGTTTGAGGAATTGTTTTCACATGTTTATTATCTTGGTCCGGTCCGCGCCCGGCCGAGGCGCCACTATCATTGGGACGGCAGTCATCCAGAAGATATTGGACGGTGGGGTTATAAGGCAATTGACGCACTTCTTTCCGCACGTGTAAATAAACTAACAATTCAGCGCGAAGAACAAGTAGTTCCGGTTGAGGTTCAAATATCAGAATGGCTCAGAGAGATGGATCTCGCTCATTCTTTCTCGCTTGAACGGACTGACACGCGAGGTGGAAAAAATTACGACGTTCGCATTCAAAAAAGTGAACATGGCGCAAAAGTAACATTGGCAGATATGGGATTCGGATTATCCCAGTTTTTACCAGTACTCGTGCTCTGCTACTATGCTCCAGAGGGTTCAACGTTAATTTTAGAACAACCGGGCATCCATCTGCATCCGAAGGTACAATCCGAACTTGCGGACCTGCTAATAGAGGTTATCACGAAGCGGAATCTTCAGATTTTGATAGAGAGCCACAGCGAACACTTACTAAATCGGTTGC
Source organism: Candidatus Poribacteria bacterium (assembly GCA_009843785.1). Classification (GTDB taxonomy): domain Bacteria; phylum Poribacteria; class WGA-4E; order WGA-4E; family WGA-3G; genus WGA-3G. The sequence continues at coordinate 3,029 of VYCT01000298.1, forward strand.
AGCGACGCGTCGCGGAGGAAAAAATTGCTGCCGACCAGACTGCCCTCTATTTTTGCCAGCATACCGACGGTGTTTCTAAAATTGACAAGTTAGACATGGATGAATTGGGGAATATAACGAACTGGCCAGAAAATTTTTTTGGTGACGAGATGGGTGACCTATTTGCAATGACAGAAGCACAAAGAGAACGTCAAAAGAGAACGGAGGGTTAATGAACGCTGTTATCGTAGATACAAACGTAATTGTCATTGCCAATGATACCGATGACAAACGTAAAGATTGTAGAGACCACTGCCAAGATCGAATTAAGCAGATTCGCGACCAACGTGAAACGGTGATACTTGACGACGGATGGCGAATTTTTGAAGAATACAAGCGTTATGTGGATCCAAACACCCGAAAAAGGGATGGAGATATCTTCGTGAAAAGGTTAATGCAAAATCTGAGGAATCCAAAGATCTGCAAAATGGTACATATTGCACCTTTGGCTGGAAACGGCAATAAGTTTGCCGAGTTTCCTAATGATGATGAGGCGTTAACAGGTTTTCATAAAAAGGATCAGAAATTTATTGCCGTTGCTCTTGCACACAAACGTGATGCCGGACATACCCCAACTATTTTATTGGCGATAGATAGGGGATGGCTGCAATTCACAGACGCGCTTGCAAACCACGAAGTCAACGTTGATATTATCTGTAAAAAGGATATGCAGGGTCCACGCCAGGGAAGGAAAGGACGATGATTACGCATATACGAATGAAAAATTTCAAGTCGTGGGAAGATAGCCCGGAGGTAAGACTCGCGCCGTTGACAGGATTTTTCGGGACCAATAGTTCTGGCAAAAGTAGTCTATTGCAGATGCTGCTTTTGCTTAAGCAGACGGCGGAGCTTTCAGAGCCAGAGGAGGTTATCTTCTTAGGTGATGAAAATTCGCTTGTCAATCTGGGCAGGTTCCCTGAAGTAATTCATGGACATAAAGAAGATGTATTGCTTGAGTTGGAATTTGGATGCAAACTCCAAAAACCATTAACTATCACGACTCTTCAACTAGTTGACTATTATCGGCAGCATTATGAATATGCTCCGTTAGATATTGATAGTTTCACCTTTAACACTGTCATCCGCGGAAATTCAGATCACTTGTTTATTGAACAATTTTCTTATACTGTTGGTCCCGAGGAAATTGAGAAAATAACATGGAAAAATGGAAATATCCACTATGGAAATAGACGAAAGGAACACGTCAGCGTTACTAAGTGTTATGGTCCACCAAAAGATGGATACACTGAATTTTTACGTCCGCTTTCCTCTGCGTTTGAAAATCTATTTAAGGACGTTTATCCTCTCGGTCCAACCCGTATACAATCGAAACGTTCCTATCACTGGGATGATAAAGACCCAACAGATGTAGGGTTGTGCGGTGATAAAGTCATTGACGCTCTCCTCTGTGCTCACATGCGCCGTGTGAAAATCTCTAAGAAAGGAGAAGAAGCAACAATTGAGGATCGGATATCCGAATGGCTCCGAGAGATGGACTTAGCCTATTCATTTTCACTTAAGCCAGTCGGTGCTTTGAAAGATGACAACTATGAGGTTCGGATTCAAAAAAGTGCTACGAGTCCGGCAGTAACATTGGCTGATATGGGGTACGGATTAGTTGATGTGCTGCCTATGTTGGTTCTCTGTTACTATACGCCAGAGGGTTCAACCCTGATTTTAGAACAGCCGGGCATCCACCTCCACCCCAAAGCACAGGCAGATCTTGCGGATCTGTTGATAGAGGTTATCTCGGATCGGAACCTCCAGATTTTGGTAGAGAGCCACAGCGAACATCTTTTGACTCGTCTACAACTCGGCATTGCGGAACAGAAGATTACCTCTGATCAAACCGCTCTCTATTTTTGTGAAAATGAGAATGCGGTTTCTACCATTAAATCACTGGACGTTGATGAACTTGGTAACATCAAAAATTGGCCGAAAAACTTTTTTGGTAATGTGAGAGGTGATCTCGCTAAAATGACACGTGAACAAATGAAACGTCAAAAGATAGCGGAGGGTTAATGGACGCTGTTGTTGTAGATACAAATGTGATTTTGGCTGCAAAAGGTATGTCTGAACAAGCGTGGCCGGAGTGTGTAGTGGCATGTCAAGAACGGTTAGACGAGATTATTGAGGAGTCCGAAAAAGTCGTTATTGATGATAAATGGATAATCCTCCGCGAGTACATAGACTATCTTGAAGACGACGATTCAACAACAGATCCACGGAATGGTGGATCTTTTTTAGAGTGGTTCATCCGCAACCGTGAAAATTCGGAACAGTGCATACAGGTGCCTATTACGCCATCTGAGGATGGAACCAGCTTTGAAGAGTTACCCGAGGCATTCAGTCCATTCGACTCGGATGACCATAAATTTATTGCCGTTGCAGTCGTATATGAGGATGTGTACCAACAAAAAGCAACTATTTTACAGTCTGTAGATAGTCAGTGGTATGGTTCTCGAAACCTATTCATCGAGAACGGTTTAATAGTTGAATTTATTTGTGAGGAAAACATCCGCCATTTGCATGAACGCCGCGAGAAAAGGCGACATCCTAAAATGGATTAAAGCACTATAATTACACTTTACGGATGAGAAATTTCAAATTAATTCTATCTGTGTAGATAGCCGCTAACGCTTCAACTAACAGAAGTCAGCAAGAGGGATGCTATGCAAGATGATATACATATACCGGAACGGATGTGGAATGTGACTGCGGCATCCATCATGTTAGACGGGATTATTGATGATCTTGAAATTGCCGTGGAATATCTTGAAAAACATCAAGCAGCATATACCGACGAAAATTGCGTGTCTCTATTCGGGTCACAGGAGTGGCAGCGTATTGCAGTTACTGTATCACCACCTATCCCAATTCGGAATTTCGGCGATGTTCAAGCCTGGATGGAGAATAATTATCAAGGCAATATCCCCGGTAGAGATCACATCACGATTGCAGAGGCAATAGCAGATTTCAAAACCGCACTCGCCTATTTCAAAAACACGCGTGAAACAGGCACCTATAACGAAGATGAAATTCAAGAAATCTATGAATGCCAAGAGTTCTGCCGTATCTTGACAACCATAATTGAATTGGAGAATCTACATACCTAAAATGTGCAGAGAGAGGGTATCTAAATGGCAAGCGTTAATATAGACAACCCAGTTATTAATAGTCCGTTTGAGGAGCCAAAACGACACTTCAAATTCAACGCCCGCGGTATCACTGAAGAGATCACTAATGGCAGACGTAGAAGTGAATACTTCATGCCCTTCCCAAAACCGAAAAAGCAGTCAGGAGCGGTACAGGCAGCACAATTACAATTTGAACTTCCTGATCGCGATCTCCGAGAGGCGAATGCATTTATCAACAGCGTCCGGACTCGGGTAGCAGCGTGGCGGAATAGCGGTTATCCGGGTGTAACCCCAACGACGCGTCGGCTCCTTGAACATTGGAACAATCCAGAGAATGAACCGCGCCTCTATTTTTGTCAACGTGAAGCCGTGGAGACTGCTATCTATCTCAACGAATATGAAAACAAACAACGTAACGACTCCTTTTATAAAGAGCTTGTAAAAGCGAATGAAGAAGCAAATCCGGATCTCTTCCGAATCGCTTTTAAAATGGCAACCGGTAGCGGTAAGACAGTTGTGATGGCGATGCTGATTGTGTATCATACGTTGAATAAAATCGCAAACCCGAACAGTACCCTTTTTGCCGATGCGTTTTTGATTGTGACCCCGGGCGTAACAATTCGGGACCGGCTTCAAGTGCTTTATCCAGAAAAGCCGGGGAACGACTATCAAAAGATGAATCTGGTACCGCGAGCAGATTATGATACGCTCTGTCAGGCAAAGATTATTATCACGAACTATCACGCTTTTCAACGCCGCACAAAAGAGGAATTGAGCAGAATAGGTAAACAAGTACTTGGTGCTGGTGCTGAAAACTTCAGGGAAACACCGGAGGAGATGGTGGCTCGCGTTTGCCGCGGGCTTGGTCGGAAAAAAAATATCATCGTCCTGAACGATGAAGCGCATCACTGCTACCGTCCAAAAAAGAATGAGAAATCAGCATCAGAAGAAGACGAGGCGCGTTTGTGGATAAATGGGATCGAAGCCGTTAAAGCGAAAATCGGCGTAAAACAGGTTTACGATTTGTCTGCGACACCATTCTTTCTGAGTGGCTCAGGATATTCAATGACCACGCCGAGCGGAAAAAAACTCAACGAAGGTGTGCTGTTCCCTTGGGTCGTTTCGGATTTTGCATTGATCGATGCGATTGAATCTGGGATCGCGAAGGTCCCCCGCGTACCAGTGGCTGATGATACTATGAAAGGAGACCCTATCTATCGTCGTCTCTGGGATATAGTGGGACCTAAACTTCGCGGAATCACTTCGGATGGCGAACCCCAACTTCCCCAAGAATTGGAAACTGCACTTCAAAGCCTTTATGGCAACTATGAAAAATCCTATGACTTGTGGCAACGAGAACCACATGGATTGACACCACCTGTGATGATTGTAGTTTGTAACAATACAAAAGTCTCTAAACTTGTTTACGAATGGATTGCTGGTTGGGAGAAAGAGACTGCCGATGGAGAAAATGTTGTTGTCAAAGGAAACCTTCCGATATTCAGTAATGAGGACGACGGAGCATGGAGTGAACACTTGAATACACTCCTGATTGATAGTAACCAGTTGGAATCCGGTGAAGCACTGAAAGGCGAGTTTAAAAAAGCCGCTCGCACCCAAATTGAGCAGTTCAAACGCGAAATGAATACAGACAAAGTGACGGACGCGGATCTGTTACGAGAAGCGATGAACACGGTTGGGAAAAAAGATAAACTCGGTGAGCAGATAAAATGTGTCGTCTCGGTTTCAATGTTAAGTGAAGGATGGGACGCGAAGCGGGTGACGCATATTCTGGGAGTGAGAGCATTTAGCACGCAGCTGCTGTGTGAACAGGTTGTCGGCAGAGGTCTACGCCGCTCCAGCCACGATGTAGAAAAGACAACTATTGATGTCAATGGAGAAGAGGTTAAATTAGAAACATTTCCACCGGAATACGCTGAAGTCTACGGCGTTCCGTTCTCATTTATCCCCGCAACAGGCAGTGGAAGAACAATTCCTCCGCTACCTGTAACAGAAGTTGAAGCTTTACCGGAACGGAAGGCGAAATGTGAAATTACATTTCCAATAGTTGCTGGATACCGCCGCCAGCTACCTCCCAATAAACTTGATGCAGTTTTTACTGAGGAATCCCGTTATGAACTCTCCACTGCGGAGATTCCAGTCCGTATAGAAATTGAGGCGATAACGGGTGGCACTAAAGAAGTGGATCTGCCATATATGAGGAAGTTTCGTAAGCAAGAAACAGAGTACTATCTCACAAACATAGTAATGAACAATTACCTTCGGGACGATGATGACGATGCAAAATGGTGGCTGTTTCCGCAAGCACTTCGTATCACGCGTCGGTGGATGAAGGAATGTGTTACCTATAAAGACAACATGTACCCACAGTATTTTCAGATTGGGGAGATTGGGAGGAAAGCAGCGTTTCGGATCTATCAAGGGATCCTTAGAGCAGAACGCCACAATGAAAGCAGTAACTCTTCAGAAGATAATGCCTCGAAAATATTTCTCCCTTTTTTCCGAGATAAAGAGCGTACTGGGTCAACCGAAGATGTGGAATTTGAGACGACGCAGCCGACATGGGAAACGCGACCGGATAAATGCCATATTTCACATGTCGTCGCGGACACGGAATCGTGGGAACAGAAAACAGCACAGGCACTTGAGCAGATGGATGAAGTTGTCGCCTACGTCAAGAACCATAACTTGGGTTTTACAATTCCTTATGTCAACCACAACGGCGCAAATCGGCAATATGTGCCAGATTTCATTGCTCGCATCCAAAAACAAGGAGATGACTCTGGCAATAATATCGTGAACCTGATTCTTGAAACTTCCGGTATGGGTCGCGAAGATAAAGTTCAGAAAGTAAACACTGTCAATAATATGTGGGTGCCAGCGGTTAACAACTCTGGCGAGTTTGGTGAATGGACGTTCCTTGAAATTACCGATCCGTGGGACATGCAGAACACTATCCGCGAGTTCATGGGCGAATATGCGTCGTAATTATCATCTCTTTGTGCTTCTTTTTCCAGTTGTTTTTTGGCTTGTCTGCTTCTTTCTGCTGCCGTTGATCTCGGTGTTTATCTATAGTTTCATAGAGCGCGGGATGTACGGTGGCGTGCGGTGGGACTTCACGCTCGAAAACTATGGACGGTTGTTTGATGGTCTGTATCTCGGTATTCTGTGGCGGTCGGTGTCTACGGCGTTGGTTTGCACGGCGGTCTGCCTGCTGCTCGGTTACCCGTTTGCCTACTATCTGGCGCGCTATAGACCGAAACACCGGAATATCTTATTACTGCTCGTTGTTGTCCCGTTCTGGACGAACTTTCTCATCCGAACATACGCATGGATACTGATTTTGCGGACCGAAGGACTTCTGAACAGTTTTTTAGGAGCTGTATTTCCTAACTGGGGTCCGTTAGAGTTGTTGAATACGCCGCTCGCCGTTCAGATCGGACTTGTCTATGGCTACCTGCCGTTTATGATCCTCCCACTCTATGCAGCACTGGAACAATTGGATATGTCATTGCTGGAAGCAGCACAGGACCTCGGAGCATCGCCGCGGCGTGCGTTTTGGCATGTAACTGTGCCGCTGAGTCTGCCGGGTATCCTTGCTGGATCAATGTTGGTCTTTATTCCGACAGTGGGCGCGTTTTTGACCCCTGATCTGCTCGGTGGCGGGAAGGTGAGTTATATCGGTAACGTGATTGAACGGCAATTCAAAACAGCGCGGGATTGGCCCTTTGGGTCTGCGCTATCGTTTATGTTAATGGGGATAGTTTTGATCGGGACTGTGTTATATTTTCGTGCTTTGCAAGGCAGTGAATCTGCGGAATCTTCATAGAGGTTACGGCACACGGATGAAGATTAAGAATTTAATCGGGTAATTTCTTGTGGAAGTCCGGTGTCCCTTCCCAGTAACGGGTGGGAGCCCCCCTTCCCAGTAACGGGTGGGGACCCCGGTTCCAAACCGCACCTACCGGGTTTGGTGGAACATAGAATTACCCAAATATTTTATTAAACTTCATGAGTGTGCCTACTACTTTAAAATGAAACGGATACTTGAAGTCAACATTGGGTTGGTTTATCTTTTCCTCTACGTCCCTATTTTAGCCGTTGTTGTGTTCTCGTTCAACAGCGGTGAGCAGATCTCCGTTTGGGAAGGTTTTACGTTCGGTTGGTATGCGAAACTGTTTGAGGATGCGGCGTTGTGGCGCGCGTGTCGAAATAGTCTGATGGTGGCGGGTGTCGCGACAGTCATTGCCACCTGCATCGGGACGACCGCCGCGCTTGCTATTGAGCGATACCGATTCCGTTTCCGGACCGCTCTCATGCGGTGTCTTTATCTCCCGATTATCATCCCAGACATCGTATTGGCTATTGCGTTATTGATCTTCTATGTGCAAACCCCTATCCCGGTCGGTTTAGTCTCTGTCATTATTGCGCATTGTGTTTTCAATATCGCATACGTCACGATTGTGGTCCGGGCGCGTTTACAAGGTTATGATAACACCTTAGAGGAGGCAGCTCGCGACCTCGGCGCGAATGAGTGGCAGACATTTTGGCGCATAACGTTTCCATTAATCGCTCCCGGCATTATCGGTGGTGCGCTGCTGGCGTTTACGCTCTCTATAGACGACTTTGTTATCACCTTCTTCACCGCTGGTGTCGGGTATACGACGCTTTCTGTCCATATCTATTCGTTGCTGAAGTTCGGGATCACGCCGAAGATTAACGCTATCTCAACGATGTTATTAGCGAACTCTATCGTGTTTATCCTGCTGTTTCTATGGTTTCAGGGCGGCACCAGCACCACCCAAAAGCAGGAAGTTTGACAATCGGCGTGCGAAAGCGTTAGCAAATTTGTACGGATTGTGATATAATTTTCCCATTGACACGGCAGGCTTAAGAAACTATATGGATTATTTCCGAACACATACAGAAATTAATCTTGAGGCAATCCGCCGAAATGCTGAGGCAATCAAAGCGGCCACCGGGAAGCAGTTAATCGCTGTTGTGAAAGCGGATGCTTACGGACACGGCGTACTGCCAGTCATAGAGGTGTTGCGTACAGTTGCCGATATGTTTGCCGTTGCGACAATTGAGGAAGGCGTAGCGTTACGTCAGGCAGGGATTCGCGACCCGATGCTTGTCCTTTTTAGTTCTCTCCCTGAACAAGCAGCCCACATCGTTGCGCACGGGTTAACACCGACGATCAGCGATTGGGAATTCGCGGATAGATTAAACGATGTTGCGTCAAAAATTGTCAGCGTCCATGTCAATGTCAATACGGGTATGAATCGGAGTGGTATCTATTGGACAGAAGCGGCACAGTTTTTGAACAGGCTCAAAACACTGCACCGACTGAATGTTGACGGGGTCTTTACACATCTTGCTACCGCGGATGAGACGGATAAGCGTTTTGTTTTTCGGCAACTCAAACGGTTTTCGTCTGTGCTTGAAAAGGTTAGCAATGGCAGCGAGTTGGTCCACGCAGCGAACAGCGCAGCTGCACTCGCAATCCCAGAAGCACATTTCGACGCGGTACGTCCGGGTCTGAGTCTCTACGGTATCTATCCGGCAGCTGAAAGACCTATCAACTTAGAACCCGCACTGACTTGGAAGGCACGGATCGGTTGGATCGGCTCTATCTCAGAAGGCGAGGGTGTTAGTTACGGGTTAAGATATAAAGCACCGCGTGAGACCCGTGTAGTGATGGTACAAGTAGGTTACGGTGACGGTTATCCACGTGCGCTTTCTGGTGTCGGTGAGGTGTTAATTGGGGGGGCGCGTCGCCCGATTATCGGAAGAGTTTGCATGGATGTGAGCGTGGTGCGTTTAAAGTCTACGGATCATGTGTCTGTCGGTGATGAGGTCGTGCTCATTGGCAAGCAAGGGGACGCGGAAATTACAGTTGATGAGTTGGCACACCGCGCCGGAACGATCCCTTATGAAATTCTGACACAGATTGGGACCCGCGTGCCAAAGCGCTATATCTAACGCTTTTCAAAACCCGAACCCATCATATTAATCCAGAACGAGGTTCTGAAATCAAAAATGTTAATTGAAATCAAAAATGTCTCACTCTTTTTTGGTACGACCCCGGCGTTGGATAACCTTTCGCTGACGGTGCAAGGCGGTGCTGTCGGTCTACTTGGACCGAACGGTGCTGGGAAAAGCACTCTATTGAAGACACTGCTCGGTTTTGTACAACCAAATCAAGGCACAGCAGTCGTGTTTGGGTTGAATGTCCAGAAAGATCCGTTAGGCATCCGAAGACAGGTCGGGTATATGCCGGAAGACGAATGTTTGATACCGGGGATGAACGCTGTTCAACTCGTCTCTTACGCTGGGGAGTTGTGTGGGATGCCGAGGCGCGATGCTATGCAGCGTGCGCACGAAGTGCTCTACTACGTCGGTTTGGATGAAGAACGTTACCGAACAATAGATGGATATTCAGCGGGTATGAAACAGCGGGTGAAGTTAGCACAGGCACTGATACACGACCCAAAGTTACTGCTCCTTGATGAACCGACAAACGGAATGGATACCAGCGGTAGAGAGGAGATGCTTGAACTCGTTAAAGACATTTCCTCTGATAAAGGTATCAATGTAATTTTGTCTTCGCATCTGCTGCCCGATGTAGAGTTCGCTTGCCATGAGATCATCGCACTCTCACACGGGAGTGTTGTTATCCAAGGACAGATAGAGTCCCTAAAACAAAACAAGGGACAAGCCTTTGATCTACGGATTGTCGGTGACAGCGAGACTTACATCGCTGCTTTGGAACGTCAGAACTATCAGGTTGAAATGCGTCCTGATAAACAACTTCGGGTTACATCCGGCAGTCTGGAACAGACAGACACAAAATTCTTTTTTCAACTCGCTTACGATACCAGTGTACAACTCCGGCAGATGCGTGAAGTGAAGCACTCGTTAGAAGATATTTTCGCTGAGGTGATGAGTGTGGATGCACAATAATGTAAGATACTGATACTTTTACAATTCAGACAGATACCTGTTCGCATTCACCTTATAATTCTAAATGCAAGGGGGCACTCGCATGACACATAACGATGGTGTTATAGAAGTTGGTGTTGCAGAAGTCGATATTACGCCAGATTATCCGATACGACTCAGTGGCTACGGGAGCCGTCGTACAGAATCTGACGGTATTATCCAACGGATATGGGCAAAGGCACTCGCGATTGGCAGTGATTCGGATGACCCCGTTATCCTCGTGACAGTTGAAAATTGTGGTTTACCAGATGAATTGACAGAAGAAGTATCGCGTCGCGTGAAAGAAAAGACAGGCATTTCGCGTGCACATTTTGCGGCGTGTTTTACGCATACACATAGCGCACCGTGTCTCACAAATGCTGCACCGTTCCTGTTTAGCACAGATATACCACCCGACCAACAGGAAACGATAGACCGATACACCCGTCAATTTAAGGATTGGATGGAAGCCGTTGCACTGGAAGCACTCGCAAATCGCGAACCTTCAAAATTGACATGGAGCATCGGTGAACTGGGTTTCGCGAAGAATCGGAGGACAGAAGGCGGTCCCGTGGATCACTCATTGCCGTGCCTACAAGTTAGGGATTTAGATGGGCATTTGCGCGCCGTGTGGGCAAGTTACGCCTGCCATTGCACAACGTTGGCAGGTACAGACAACCATATCTGTGGCGATTGGGCTGGGTTTGCACAAGAGAACATCCAAGAGGTGCTTCCCGGTGTAACGGCTTTGATTACGATCGGATGTGGCGCAGATGCGAATCCAGAATCCCGGATGATGCCGATGCCTGATGGTCAAGAAGAGGTTTTTAATACTCGCCTCGCTTATGCGAAAGCGCACGGTGAAGCACTTTCAGAGGAAATCCAGCGCATGCTGATAAGCGATACAAAACCGCTCTCGAGTGTTCCAACGGGTGCGTTTGAACGGGTTAGCTTGCCGTTTGATACCCTACCGACGCGTGAGGAGTGGGAGGCACGTGTTGCTGAAGGTGGTTCCAGAGCCTATCATGCCCAAAAACATCTTGAAACGCTGCAGCGAGGAGAGTCGATACAGGCTGAACTCTCCTATCCGGTACAGGCGTGGACGTTTGGTGATGAGTTAGCAGTTGTTTTCCTTGCGAGCGAAGTTGTTGTTGATTACTCGCTGCGGCTGAAAAGTGAGTTAGATGTGGAGCGGTTGTGGGTAGGTGCGTATGCGAACGCGTTTCCGTGTTATATTCCGTCGGAACGGGTGTTAGCGGAGGGTGGCTATGAAGGGGGTGGCGCGATGCTCTATTTCGGACCGCCGACACAATTCGCCCCGGGTGTTGAGCAGTTGGTAATTGATACAGTGCATCGATTGGTGCCAGACGCATTTTTATCAGAATCGCAGTAAGTGATATTTTTCATAGCAGTGTCAATTTTGGCACTGCTATTTCTATGAAGGTGTGCATTCCTGTTCCTACGATCCAACCTACGCTTGCTATAATAATAGCGAGCGCAACAAAAATAAGAGCATGCCTGAAAGTACAAGATTCGGTTATTTCTTCATTGAGTTGGCTGCTTACGCGTTCGTTTTCCAGATATAGAATGGGGACAAAAAAAATTACGGAAAATGCTAAAATTGCGATCAACTTGTATGTTATTATTCCGCCGATCCAAGCGAAGAATACGGGAAGCATAGCCAGGCCAGCTAACCCAATACTCCCAATGTAACAGAGAATACTGAGATGTCCATCGCTGAGTTGGTTGGTCAAACGCTTATTTTCCACATACAGTGCAGGAACAATAATAGCTAGCACCGCGGATAGAATTATCGTCAATCCAAATTGCCACTCCACGAAAGTTTTACCCGCACGAAACGCCAGATAATACGCGAAGAACCCGATAACAGTAAGCAAGGCGCGCGCTAAAGTCGGCAGGGTCCACGGTTTTTGTGGCTCCTTTACGACATTATCGGATGCATTGAACGTCGGCTGCAGGTCAACACTTACATCATTCTGCGTTGGGTTCTGCAAGTTATCAAGCATGTTGATCCCTTTCCAATTGCGATTCAGTAAAATTTAACCCCGCCTATCTTCTGAAGCCGTTTTAGTAAGGTCACTGAATTAAATCAATCCCGATTCTGCAACGATGTTGCGTAAGGTCTCAAGGTTCGCAGCTTCCATCGGTGCGAGGGGTAACCGCAATTTGCCGTTGAGTTTGCCCATGAGTTGGAGCGCGGTTTTCGCTGGAATCGGATTCGTTTCGATAAAGAGGTTGACTGCCAGCGACAGCGTTTTATAATGGAGTTTACGGGCGAGTTCAAGGTTGCCAGCGTGGAAAGCGTTGCACATTTCCGCGATATCCGTCGGTGAGACGTTCGCGACAACTGAAATAACACCTTTACCTCCGACGGCGAGAATCGGCAGCGTGTTGACATCATCACCGGAGAGTACGACGAAATCATCAGGACAGAGACTAACGACTTCACTGGCGCGTTTGAGTTCACCTGTCGCTTCTTTGAGTGCAACGATGTTTGGATGCTCAGCAAGGCGCGCAATCGTCAGCGAAAGGATGTCAGTGCCACAACGTCCCGGAACATTGTAGACGACGATCGGGATGTCCACTGTGTCAGCGATTTTCATGTAGTGGGCGTACAACCCTTCTTGGGTAGGTTTGTTGTAATAGGGCGTGACAATCAGGGCAGCATCAGCACCGGCGGCTTTGGCGTGCGCTGTCGCGCGTAGCGTACGCGTTGTCGAGTTGGAACCGGTACCCGCGATAACCGGGACCTGCCCATTGACAGTCTCAACTGTGAGTTCTATGACTCTGTCATGTTCAGTCTCAGACAGCGCGGGCGATTCGCCTGTTGTGCCACACGGGACGATGCCGTGTGTACCGCCGTCAAGCTGAAATTGAATCAGTTCCTTGAGTTTCGCTTCATCAAGCGATTCATCGTCCTTAAACGGTGTGACAAGTGCAACATAAGAGCCTTGAAACATGATGTAAACTCTCCTTGCTGGCTACGGAAACCCAATAGCGTGGGTTCTCCTGCTACTTTTAATAGTTCCATGCGTCTGCTGTGAGCTCGCCGACGTAGATAACGCGAGCATCACCTTCAAGATAAACGTTTGTCGCCGCTCCATTTTCCACTTCAAAATGGATATTCAAAACGACCCCACTCGCTGTTTTCACAGAAACAGGGGGTTCGACTTTGCCTAACGTCGCAGCAATAATAGCGGAAGCGATTGATCCGGTACCACAAGCCAGTGTCTCATCTTCAACGCCGCGTTCGTAGGTCCGAATATCTATTAACCCTGGTGACTCAATACGGATGAAGTTAGCGTTAGTGCCATCAGGCTTGAAGTTGTCGTGATAGCGGGTCTGCTGTCCGAGATGATAGACATCCGTACCTTTCAAGTCATCAACAAAGAAGACGACATGCGGTACGCCGCTATTCGCGAAACCGACAGCGTGCATCCCATCATCGAGTTGGAGCGGGACATTCAGTCGGATCTCGGTGGGATCGCTCATACGGACTTTAACGTTCTCACCGACTATTTCGGATTCATAAATTCCGGCGTTTGTCAGAAATCGCATCTGTTCAGAGGCGATGCCGTTCAGGTAGGCGAATTTGGAGATACAACGTGCGCCGTTGCCACAAGTTTCGACTTCACCGCCATCGGCATTGAAATAGCGCATGCGAAAATCGACATCGTCTGCCTTTTCGACGAGGAGAACGCCATCGGCTCCGACGGACATACGACGTTGGCAGAGCTTTTGCACAAAATCCGTATCGGTGCTATCAACAATCTCTGCCAGATTATTGATGATGACAAAATCGTTGCCCGCACCACTGAGTTTCATAAAGGGTATTTTGTCCATTGTGAATCCTTTGTTCTGGAGATATGTTTTTTATATGATAGAATTATTTGGCTTTCAAGTCAAGTGGTTTTTAGTCGTCGGTTATCAGTTATCAGTTGTCAGTGAGTGTTGCTATGGGAAAGTCGTTTTTGCGGTAGAAGATCAAAACTGTAAAAAACTAAGCCTCAGCGTGTTGTGGATGGGTTATGATGTGGCTGACATCAAGGCGTGCGTGCGGAGTTCATCTACAATCCCCAAAACACCGTCGTAACTGTCGCATGTAACGAGGCGATAGCGAAAAGGTTTGACGTGTGGGATGCCCTTGAAATAGTTGGTATAGTGCCGACGCATCTCCAGTAGTCCGCGTCTTAAGCCTTTCCATTTAATAGAGAAATCGAGATGCTTTCTAAAAGCAGCGATGCGCTCATCTATTGAGGGCAGTGGGAGCAATTCGCCGGTCGCAAAATAGTGTTTGATCTCGTTGAATATCCAAGGGTAGCCGATCGCTGCACGCCCGATCATGATACCGTCAACGCCGTATTGTTGCCGCATCTGTGCTGCTTTCTGGGGACTGTCAACATCTCCGTTACCGAAGACAGGAATCGTCATACGAGGATTGTCTTTAATCCTACCGATGAGTGTCCAGTCTGCCTCGCCTTTATACATCTGCCGCCGGGTTCTGCCGTGAATCGCGATGGCTTTAATGCCGACATCTTGTAGCCGTTCTGCGACTTCAACGATATATTTCGTATTGTCATCCCAACCGAGCCGAGTTTTAACGGTTACAGGCAGATCGGTGGTTTTCACCATTTCATCAGTCATCTTCACCATTTTAGGGATGTCTTTCAAGATACCGGCACCTGCGCCTTTACACGTGACCTTCTTGACAGGACATCCGTAGTTAATGTCAATGATGTCGGGTTGGACCTTCTCGGTAATCTCGACAGAGGCGCGCATGGAATTGATGTCATGCCCAAAAATTTGGATACCGATAGGTCTCTCCACTTCAAAGATGTCTAACTTGGCGACACTTGGTGCTGCGTCGCGGATCAGTGCCTCGGAGGAGATGAATTCCGTGTACATGAGATCCGCACCGTTTTCTTTGCAGACAGCGCGAAAAGGCGGATCGCTGACATCTTCCATCGGAGCGAGCAGTAGTGGGAAATTTGGGATGTTGAGGTTGCCGATTGTTAACATAATATGTTATTTATAGATAATATTATAGTGCTCCCAGAATTCTCTACGCGTTTTATAAATCCTTGCACCTACCCTCCCGCAAGTCCTCAAGAGCTTCCTCTCGAAGTTGATCGAACCTTCCGGCTTTTATATCTTCCTCGATCTGCTTATCCCAGGCTTCCCAGTCGGCTTCTAAAGTTTCATAAAGCGTGCTTTCGAGAGTTTCCAGCAACGCTTCTTGTGTGTTTTCCTCACATCTCACTTTGGGGTGTTCGTGTATCCATCCTATCCATGCACTTCCATTTTTTTGGATGTGGGCAGTATAGGTTGTCTCGTATTCTGAATCGTAAATTTCGACAGTTTCAACCTGTTCCATATCTAATACCAAATCTAATTGAGGATCCATCTTAAAATGCCACCATTTTTGAATCATG
>VYCT01000310.1 GCA_009843785.1 Candidatus Poribacteria bacterium
GGTTTAACGCACTTTTTAACAACTTTTTGCAAGTCCAAAACGACTAATTCCGTTTAATTATGAGTGTCTGATAGGTTAGACGTGAATGATCTTTCCACCGCAAAATCTTTTGTTTCTTATATAGGACTTACGCAATTTTGATTTTAGCACACACTGTTAAGTGGGGGGGCATGGAAAGAACGCAGACGGTCGCTTGGCACAGGAGACTAACGGTTTCCTATGCTACAAAAGAGCAGCATGCGTAAGTCCTATTATGTTTAATCACATTATTACTTACCTAAGGGGGAAGAACTGGTGTATAAACAGATAAGTTTTATATTCAGTTTCGGCATCGCATTTTTGTTAATCGTTTCTCCGTTTGCGATGGCGGAAACTGATACAACCGAAGAGGCAGCAGAAGCAGTTGAGGCTGTAGAACCGAAGAAAAGCCCGATTAAGGTCGGCGGGGCAATGCGCGTAAACTACGCCTATGGGGCTTACGGTGATGAGGAGAACCCACACCCTCGAGGCGAAAAAATCGGGGATGTTGACCTTGAAATTTTCAGGCTCAATGCTGATCTCGACTATAACAACATCATCAGTCGGCTTGAATACCGGTGGTATGATGGCTACAGCATGATACATACCGCATGGTTAGGCTATAATCTCGGTGATCTCGGCACAGTTAAAGCGGGTATTGTGCGGGTACCCTTCGGTCCGACGGCTTACGGCGTTTCGACAAGCTGGTTCTTTGACCAGCATTTTTATGTCGGACTTGCTGACGATATGGACTTAGGGATCAGGTGGACTGACACGCTTGATAAGCTGACGCTTGATGTAGGCTACTACCCTATGACTGATCCTCAACTGATAAAGTATAGCAGTCTGGCGAGTTCCCGCTACAGTTATGATATCGTCAAATGGGAAGAAAAGGCTGATGCGGCGGGAAACGTTGAGTGGGGTGCCGGTGAAAATGGGTTTGATGAGCAACATCAATTTAATCTCCGAGCCATCTACGCCCTTGAAAACATCGGCGATTTCGGTGTATCGCTGCAATACGGCTTGTTGAAAGGGACAAATGTGGGGAACGATGATAGTGGTAACCACTACGCCTTTTCCGCGCATGCCAAGAACTCGTTCGCGGATTTCACGCTCTATTCACAGTTCTCTTACTACGCGCATAATATTGCTGACGAAATGCCTTGGGGCACCGGTGAGCTTATTCCGATGGGAGCTTACGATTTCGCTTGGCCCGTTGCCTCCAAAGGATTAATACCTGCCCTATCACTGCGGTATGGTGGCATAGATACTTCTGGCATCTCGTGGATTGACAGCGTTACACCTTATGCGGAATGGAGTACTATCCTTAAAACGGTAGATGACTACAACGCCAGTACCCTTGTGACACTCGGCGCGAGTTGGACGGTTTTGGGTGCCCTGTATGTCTATAGTGATTTCGCACTTTCCAATGGCAATTTCTTTGTCGGTAACACCGGAGATAACTACGGGAACATCCTTACAGGGGTTAATCACGTGGGTGCCAACGGGAATAACAGATGGCATTGGCGCGTTAATTTCAACTTCGGTTATTATTTCTAAGTAGTCGTCAGCTAGCCGATAGTTGACAACTCTTTGAAAAAGGAGAATTTTGAAATGAACGAAGAAGGAAAACAACCACAGCATATGCAGGAAAGGGAATATAAGAAGTTATTCGGTTTAGAGATTTACCTCACACCCGTATTCGTTATTTCCAGTATTGCCATCGTCGCTTTTATCATAGGGTCTCTCGTCTTCCAAGAAGGTGCAACAAAACTCTTTGGAGGTCTCCGAGTCTGGCTCACCACGAACCTTGATTGGCTGTTCATGATCACTGCTAATCTCGTTTTTATCTTTTGTCTGGTTGTTGCATTGTCCCCACTCGGCAAGGTCCGTCTCGGTGGTGCAGATGCGAAGCCTGAATATTCCTACTTAACTTGGCTTGCGATGCTTTTTGCTGCAGGTGTGGGTATCGGGCTACTCTTCTTTGGCGTGTCGGAGCCGATTACCTATTTTCAGGGTGGCAGTTATTCGCCGCTGGGGACAGAAACAATTTACGATCCAGAGACGGCCTACACGGCTGAAAACGTCCCCGACGCTGGGGATTCGAAGGTTCAAACGGCGGCTTCCTTGGGGATAGCGACGACGGTCTTCCACTGGGGTTTACAAGGGTGGGCGATCTACGGTGTTGTAGGACTTGCTCTCGCCTTTTTCGCCTACAATCGGGGTTTGCCGCTCCTGATCCGATCCGCCTTCTATCCGATACTCGGTGACCGGATATGGGGGTGGCCCGGGCACCTCATTGATACCTTCGCCATATTCGCAGGTATCTTTGGACTCGCAACCTCGCTCGGTTTAGGGGTACAGCAGGTGACCTCCGGTCTTAACCATCTGTTTGGAATACCGGTGAACCCTGTCACGATGGTCCTACTGATTGTAGGAATAACTGCCATCGCGCTGATCTCGGTGATGACAGGTATTAATGTCGGTATCAAACGTCTCAGTCAATTTAATATAATTCTCGCCTTTTTATTACTGGTGGCTATTATCCTTCTCGGTCCAACGCTCTACATTCTCCGCAGTTTCTTCACGGGGATTGGCACCTACATCATGAAGATTGTGCCGCTTAGCAACTGGATTGGGCGTGAAGACACTGCTTTCTTTCACGATTGGACAACGTTCTACTGGGCATGGTGGATTGCCTGGGCACCATTTATCGGTACCTTTATTGCCCGTATTTCAAAGGGGCGTACGGTTCGCGAGTTTGTAATCTTCGTCCTTCTGCTACCGACACTGTTATGCTTAATCTGGTTTAGTGCTTTTGGTGGCACTGCTATCCATCAGTTCCTCGCTGAGGGTTACACGGGCGTAACCGAAAATGTTGAGACATATACTTATGAACTTGCCCTGTTCAAAATGTTTGAAGGGCTCCCGTGGACAACGCTGCTCTCCTGTGTCGCTATGACGTTAACAATCATTTTTTTCGTTACCTCGTCGGACTCCGGTTCTCTGATTATTGACATCATCGCAGCCGGTGGCAAGGTTGACGCGCCGATACCGCAACGCGTTTTTTGGTGTACTGCGGAGGGCTTAGTCGCTATCGCACTTTTACTTGGTGGAGGGTTGAAAGCATTACAAGCTGCTTCTCTCGCGACAGGCTTCCCGTTCGCGATTGTTCTATTGGGAATGGGAGTTTGTGTCTGGATTGGGCTTAGTAAGGAAGTCAAGGAAGCCCGTCAATCTGAATAGGAATCGGCTGTCAGCAATCGGCAGTCGGAAGAATGGTTATCGGTTGTCGGTTAAGAGGTATTGGTCGAACATCTCTTAACCAACCACCGAAAACCGAAAGCCCATAAACATGAACACAACAGAACTTGAATTTGAAAAATCACTCATTGAATTAGAAAATCATCTCACGCAATTGGAAGCCTTCGCGCAAGAACATCCTGAGTTAGACCTTACAGAGGGGATTGATGCACTAAAACAGAATGCAGATGTGCTTACAAAGCAGACGTTCCAAAAGCTCAGTCGCTGGGATAAGGTGAGATTAGCGCGCCACGCCCAACGTCCGCAAGCCTCCTTCTATATCAACGCGCTCCTTGATGAACCTACCGAGCTTCATAGTGATAAATTGTACGGCGATGATCGCGCACTTATCGGTGGTTTCGCATGGTTTGATGGCCAACCCCTCGTCTATCTCGCCCAGCAGAAAGGCACCAACCTTGAAGAGCGACAAGAGATGAATTTTGGATACACGCATCCAGAAGGTTATCGCAAAGCGCGGCGGTTGATGCAGTTGGCAAACAAGTTTAACCGCCCTATCATCTGTTTTGTTGATACACCGGGCGCGCATTTCGATCTCCGTTCCGAAGAATACGGACAAGCAATGGCGATCGCTGAAAATCTCGCGGAGATGATGCAGCTGCGCGTGCCAATCCTCGTCGTTATTATCGGTGAAGGCGGAAGCGGTGGCGCGTTAGCCATTGCTGTCGGAAACCGCGTATTGATGATGGAGTATGCTGTCTATTGCGTCGCGCCCCCTGAAGCCTGTAGCGGTATTGTATGGAAGGATAAAGGCGAGCACGCCCCAGAGGCAACCGAAGGCTATAAACCTACCGCCCCAGATCTGCTCAAGTTGGGTATCATCGATCAGGTCATTCGTGAACCCCTCGGCGGCGCGCATAGAGACCCAGAAGCCGCGGCACGCACCGTCAGACGCGCCATACGTAAGCATCTCACCGAATTGATGCAGATGACACCTCAACAACTCGTCCAACAAAGATATGAACGCTATCGCGACATCGGGCTTTATGGCGAAGATCCCGTAGTAGATACGGCATGAAAATCCGAACGATTACGACAGGCATTCCATTGCCTTTTTCTCCTTACCAACTCCAACGTGCGGCAAAATTTAACGCCGCTTGCCAAGCCTACTTTGAAGCGAACGGCTATGAAGTCCAAACAACGCGTGTGAGTTGTCAAATCTGGGATGAAAAAAGAGATATTGATACAACCCTTAGGTTAGAGTCGGATGCACAAGCATTGGGAATTGAATTCCTTAATTTGGGGACAATCCTACCGGAAAAGCGATACACAGAGACACATCTCGCGCGTGTTGCCGATGTGATCGTTCAGAGCAAGATGCTCTTCGCCACCGTCACCCTTACGACACAAGCTGGACGTATGGCATCGGATATCATTGAGAACACCGCGGACATCATACGTCAGATCGCGCATGGAACTGATGCTGGCTACGGAAACCTCCGCTTTGCAGCGTTGATGAACTGCCCGCCAAATACGCCTTTCTTCCCAGCGGCATACTGGCACGACACTCGCACGAACTTCAGCATCGGATGGCAGGCGATAGACCTTGTGCAAGACGCTTTCAGAGATGCCTCGAATTTAGAAGTCGGTTTGCAAAACCTGAAAGCTATCATGGAAGCAGAAGGACAGAAGATTGTCGCACTTGCACAGACGTTAGCACAGGAGTGGGGCATAAAGTTTGTCGGTATAGACGCATCGCTTGCCCCCATGGGCGATGAAAGCATCGCTTATGCGATGGAACAACAACTCCCTGGTTATTTTGGCGAGCGCGGCACGTTGACAGTCGCTGCCGGCTTGACCCGTACACTCCAATCCCTCGAACTACCCCTTTGTGGATATTCGGGATTAATGCTCCCTGTCCTTGAAGATGTGGGTTTGGGGAAGCGAAGTGAAGCTGGCTATTTTAACCTTGACAGTCTCCTCCTCTATTCGACTGTCTGCGGGACGGGGTTAGATACAATTCCTATACCCGGCGATGCTTCGACATCTCAGATTGCCGCGATTCTGACGGATGTTGCGACGCTTTCTATACAACTAAGCAAACCACTATCGGTACGCCTTTTTCCGGTTCCCGGATGCAACGCAGACTGCATGACAGAATTTGATTCCCCTTATCTTACCAATACCACAGTCATGCAGATATAGTCGATAATCCTCAATAATGTAGGAGCGATCTCCCGGTCGCGACGCTTACTGACTGCCGACTGCTTCTAAAACTTTTCTCTTGCTAATTGTCAAATCTTTTGATAAGATGATGCGGATGGAATTAGGTGAACATTGTCCATCCAATTGATATATTCGGAGGTGCTTTACAATGTATATGCGACATTGGTTACAGAGTCCTTCAAGCCTAACACACGGCAACATCATTAAACGTGAGATTTTTAGCAAACGTACAGAGGACTCCGCCGACAAAGAGGGCGCGATTCTCAGATATGTTGACAGCTTCTCTCGGTGCTACCTTGAACCGAGGATCGCTTCTGTGCCTACGGCACTTGATGACAGGCAGCTGATTTTTTACATCGTTGACGGTTCCGGTACATTTGAGGCAGGAGACTTGAAACAGCAAGTTACAGAGGGAGATGCAATCTTAGTCCCCCCCGGCCTCAACCATGTCTTGGAAAATTCGGAGCGCACGCCGTTAGAGTTTCTGATGTTGGAGGAGGTACTCTCGGAGGGCGTGGCGGCACCGCGCAAGGATGCCTTGATCCGCAACTACCGGGAACGTCCTTTGGGACAAGGACATTGGACACATCTCGTACATCCGATTTTCGGGCCGGACGACGGCTTAGTAACACTCCACTCGGTCCTAATGGTGCGGATTGAAGCGATGCAAACGCCCGATACCCACGGCCACGGTCCCGATATGGACGAGGTGTGGTATATGCTCGAAGGCAACGGCATCCATGTTGTCAGTAGGAATGTATACCGACAGATGCCGGGTGATGCTGTCTCTGTGGCTTCGTCTAATCCAGGACATAGCCTGATCAATGACACAGATGAACCCCTGAAAACCTTCTACTTTGCGAGGTATGACCGATAAAGGAATGACTATGGCTGATAAACCGCATGTGCTTCTCATCTCAACCGACCATTGGCCCAACTCACTTCTCGGTGTTAGCGGACATCCTGCCATCCAAACACCAACACTTGATTCACTCGCTCGTGCAGGCACCCGCTACACGCGTGGGTACAGTGAATGTCCCGTCTGTGTGCCGGCACGAAAAACGTTGATGACCGGTGCAACAACAAGGACCCACAAAGACCGCGTTTTCAACGATCGAAAGGGGATAGACGGACTCCCGACAATCGCACAGACATTCCGCAATGCGGGGTATCAGGCTTATGCTGTTGGTAAGCTGCACGTCTATCCGCAACGCGACCGCATCGGATTTGATGATGTCCTGTTGGGTGAGGAAGGTAGATTACAATACGGCGCGATTGATGACTATGAACTCTTCCTCGGCGACAGAGGCTATGCCGGTCAGCAGTTCGCACATGGGATGTGTAACAACGATTACCTCAACAGACCTTGGCATCTCCCAGAAGATTGCCACGTTACAAACTGGAGCACGCAACAGATGGTGCGGATGATTAAACGCCGTGACCCCACCCGTCCCGGATTCTGGTACCTCTCCTATTGCCACCCGCATCCCCCGTTGGCACCGCTCCAGTGTTATATGGACATGTACCGCAATATTGAGGTGGATATGCCCTATTGCGGTGAATGGGCAAAGCAGGGTGATGATCTACCTTTGCCGATAAAAGGGCGGCAGAAACAGGACGAACACTTTAACGAAGATCTCGTCCGTTCGGCGCGTCAAGCCTTTTATGCGCTTTGTACGCACATCGATCATCAGTTACGGGTCGTTGTTGGTACTTTGCGTGAAGAAGGCTTGCTAAACGACACGATTTTGCTGTTCACCTCCGACCACGGCGATATGCTCGGTAACCATCGGATGTGGGCAAAACGGCTCTATTATGAAGATTCCGCCAACGTCCCGATGCTTCTCGTCGGCACCGCAGGCGATGAACGCGTAGGACATCATAGGGTCGATGACCGACTCGTCGGATGGCAAGATGTAATGCCGACGCTCCTCCACCTTGCAGGAATCGATATTCCAGATACAGTGGACGGGATACCGATGGTAGGCGACGAAAAACGGGAGTGGTTGTACGGCGAATGCGGTGAAGGTGGCAGTGCGACCCGAATGATTCACGAGGGACGTTTCAAGTTGATCTACTACGCCACCGGCAACTATCGACAACTCTTCGATCTGGAAGAAGATCCGCGAGAGTTAAACGACCTCGCCAATTCACCGGCACACACTGAAATCCTTGAGCGGTTAACAGAGATCTTGATCGGTGAACTCTACGGTAGCGATGAAAAATGGATTGAAGATGGTAAACTTGTCGGTCTGCCTGATCGTGAGTATCGTCCTTCTGCGAACCGATCCCTATCCGGCCAACGCGGGCTTCATTGGCCCCCACAGCCGTCTACTGGACGTTGAATAACATCTTTAAAACGGTAGGTGCGGTTCTAACCGCACCACCCAATCTACATCCTTTCTACTATCCGCTTAAATCCATAATTTCGACAATCAACGCCTATACTTCCCAATTAAAACCGTTGAATTTCTATGCCAAATGTGGTATCATTTTAACGAAGTTGGTTCATTATTCAAGGCGTTTTTGTACCGTAGACTGTTAGTCTGCGGACGCAGTAGCACAGACTAACAGTCTATGCCACAACAACTGCCACAATCTAACAAATTCTGCTACAAAGGTGGTAACTTACGTTATATTTAGACAGGTTATCTAAAAAGTCATGGCAAAGAAAAAATCAGACACAAATTCCAACAGAAACGGCGCAACGCTCGGCTTTGAAGCAAAGTTATACCAAGCCGCCGATAAACTCCGCAATAACATGGATGCTGCCGAATACAAGCATGTCGTGTTAGGGTTGATCTTCCTCAAGTACATCTCGGATGCTTTTAAGGAAAAGCACGATTCACTTCTTGACGAATTTGCCGATCCAAAGAGTGAATACTATATCGATGACGAAATCCTCCGCTTTGAAAGTGCTGAGGACGGAGATGAATATCTCGCTGAAAACATCTTCTACGTCCCGAAGGAAGCGCGCTGGTCCTATCTACAAGCAAATGCCAAGCAACCAGAAATTGGAAAATTGATTGATAACGCCATGCTCGCGATCGAAGAGGAGAACCCACGACTCAAGGGAGTTCTGCCGAAAAATTACGCACGACCGATGCTTGACAAACAACGCCTCGGTGAACTTGTTGATCTCATCAGCACAATCGGCTTAGGTGAAGAAGAGAATCGCTCAAAGGACATATTGGGCAGAGTTTATGAATACTTCCTTTCACAATTTGCAAGTGCCGAAGGCAAAAGAGGCGGTCAATTCTACACACCGCGCTGTGTTGTGCAGCTCCTCGTTGAAATGCTCGCACCCTATCAAGGACGGATTTACGACCCCTGCTGCGGCTCAGGTGGGATGTTTGTCCAAAGTGAGGAATTCGTAGAGGCACACGGTGGGCAGCGCGACGACATTTCTATCTACGGTCAAGAGTCCAACCCAACCACACGGCAATTGGCACTGATGAACCTCGCCATTCGTGGAATTGAAGCTAACCTTGGGCAGGAACACGCCGACAGCTTTCACGACGATATGCACCCGGACCTGAAAGTCGATTACATCCTCGCCAATCCGCCGTTCAATAGTAGCGATTGGGGTGGGGACAGATTGCGTGAGGATAAACGTTGGAGTTACGGCACCCCACCGACTGGTAACGCCAACTTTGCTTGGGTACAGCACTTTATCTATCACCTCGCGCCAAACGGTATCGCCGGATTTGTGTTGGCGAACGGCTCCATGAGCAGCAATACCGCAACCGAAGGCGAAATTCGCAAGAACATCGTTAAGGCAGACTTAGTGGACTGTATGGTAGCGTTGCCCGGTCAGCTTTTCTATTCCACCTCAATTCCCGTCTGCCTCTGGTTTATCACAAGGAACAAGGAAAATCCGAATTTTCGGAAACGCACGGGTGAAACACTTTTCATAGACGCTCGCAGGTTAGGGAAGATGATTGACCGCGTACACCGCGAACTCACCAATACGGAAATTGCGCGCATTGCTGAAACCTATCACGCATGGCGCGGCGATGAAGGCGCGAGTGAATATGCCGACGTGCCCGGCTTCTGCAAAAGCACAACGCTTTCAGAAGTTCAAGAAAACGGTAACGTCCTAACGCCGGGGCGTTATGTCGGGGCAGAAGTACAGGAAGAGGACGACGAACAATTTGAGGATGTAATGGCAAACCTGACTGAGAAATTAACCGAACAGATGGCAGAGGCGCGCCGATTGGATGATGCTATCGCGAAGAATTTGCAAATGCTCGGATTTGGAGAGGACTCATGAATTTCAGTGACGAAGAAATCAAACGCCATATCCGCTTAGGTGAAGATAACCATTGGGAATTCAAAGAAATTGTGTTCACCGGAAATGTGCCTAAGAGTCCGCGCCGTGACGATCTGGCAGATGAACTCGCTGCATTCGCTAACACGGATGGCGGTGTGCTATTGTGTGGTGTAACCGATAGTGGCGATATTCAAGGCATGTCGCGCGAACAAATGGATGCATTGGAACAACTCTTGACTGATCTCTGCACTGACATGATTAAACCCTCAATTCGTCCTGCTATTTTTCGTAGAGAAATAGAAGAAGGTAAACCGTTCCTGCTCATTGAAGTACCACAAGGATATGCACTGCACGATAGTCCTGGTGGTGGCTACCATCGAGTCGGCAGCTCAAAACGCAAAATGACTAGTGATGAACGGTTACGTCTTGCACAGAAGCGCGGACAAACACGCTTCCTTTGGTTTGATAAACAACCCGTTCCAGGAACAGGCTTTGGATCATTGGACGAATCCCTTTGGAAACCTCTATTAAGTGCCGAAGGTGCCACCGCTCCTGAATTGGCACTGGAAAAGATGGGGCTTCTAATTAAAGACGAAAACGGCATAACACACGCTACTGTAGCGGGATTACTGTTGTGCAGTCATTCTCCCGAGCAATGGCTTCCCAACGCCTGCATCTCCGCAACCTGTTACCGAGGTGTAGACCGCGCCTCTGGACAGATAGATGCCCAAACAATTACAGGACCGCTGAACCAACAAATTGCTGGCGCAGTTGCCTTTGCTGTGCGCAATATGCGCGTCGGAGCCTACAAGCACCCTGGTCGTACGGACCTACCGCAATACAGTGAAAAGGCACTCTTTGAAGCGATCGTCAACGCGGTTGCACATCGCGACTACACAATTCAGGGTAGCAAGATTCGGCTCTCAATGTTCACAGACCGCCTTGAAATAAATTCTCCCGGGGGCTTGCCAAACAACCTCACGATTGAAAGTATGGATGTCCGACAATCAACACGCAATGAAGCACTCACCTCGATGCTTGGAAGGATGTCTGTTGGGAATATACGCGGCTCGGAGGACAGACAATTTTTTATGGAACGCCGTGGAGATGGTGTGCCAATTATCTTTCGCGAAACGAAAGCGTTAAGTGGAGAATTGCCACAGTATCAACTCATTGATGGTTCAGATATCGTTCTCAGAATTCCGGCTGCTCCCACGGAGATAACACCAGCCACCGCTATCATCCAGGCCCGGCACGCCGACGCTTCCTTGCCGGAGGTTGAGGTATTAGTGCTGTTTCCAAATAAGACATGGAAACAGGCAGTTACCGATAACAACGGGGATACGCTGATTAATCTGCATGCCGCACATCTTCCGATGACAGTGTTCGCGGCTGCACCTGGCTGCGCTGCACACCTTGAATATGACTGGGTGCCAGCAAAAGGAGGACTTGCGATTGAAATGAAAAGTCTCCCCGATGGAGGTTCGATGTTTTTCCCAGAAGGGCAAGGGAGCCTGCCCGGCTTGTCCGGGACTTTGAATCCGAATCGCGATATCTACGATCGGACTTCGCTCTACGCCTCCAATATCTCCATAAATGAGGGGCAACCGCAGCCGGTACATTGCATTCCGGGAGATGATTTACGCCTCACGGATACCAACGGCAGAGAATTGTTAGTTCGCATCGTTGCCATCGTTGGTAAATCGGCACTATTGGAATATCGCGCTTATACCAAAGGAGACAAACAATGAGCTTACAATTGGACAGTTTAGCAAAATCTATTGATAGTTTGGAACGTTCTATCAAGACAGCGAGCAGAATTGATGACTTTGACGAAGATTTACAAGAAACAGTTCGCGCCGGAGTTATTCAACACTTTAAAGTTGCTTACGAACTGTCGTGGAACATGATGCAGCGATGGCTAAAAGAAAATATCGGTGCCGATTATGTTAAGGGTCTTAACCGAAAGAACTTCTATCGTTTAGCCGCAGAAAATCTGCTTATCGCTGACTCAGCACTTTGGATGGATTACCATATAGCGCGTAATTCTACCTCCCATACTTACAATGAAGATGCTGCCCTAAATGTCTTTGCGGAAGCCGCTGAGTTTGTCCATGATGTCAAGCACCTTCTAAAAATGCTGGAGGCACGCAATGATTGATCTTAATCCAAAGCATTTTGAAATTGTTCAACATATACTCGCGAAATATGTCCCTAAATGTGAAGTTCGCGCTTTTGGATCGCGTGTAAAATGGACAGCTAAAGATTATTCGGATCTTGGTCTTGCCGTAGTCGGTAGTAAGCCGTTAACCTTGAGACAGACAGGGCAATTAGCGGAAGCTTTTGAAGAATCTAATCTTCCAATTCGGGTTGATATCTTAGATTGGCATAGAATATCGGAAGAATTTAAAAAAATAATTACAGAAGAATACGAAGTAATACAAGGACCAGAAACTGTTACAGCAAATGAGGAATCGGGAACAATTCCCAAAAATTCAACTCCAAAGAATAACCGTTGGGATGTTGTGAAACTTGGAGATGTTGTCCAAATCAATCCTCGGAGAACACTTCCGAAAAAAGAAAAAGCATTCCATCTTGCTATGCGAGATGTTGAGGTATACAGACGGAAGATTACTTCACACTCGTCCAAAGAATTTCGCGGATCTGGCGCACGGTTTCAAAATGGAGATACGCTTTTAGCCCGCATCACACCTTGCCTTGAAAATGGTAAAACTGTGTATGTAGACTGTCTGCAGCCTAATCAAATTGGGCACGGATCAACAGAGTTTATCGTGCTATCAGGAATTGAAGATAAAACAGATAACTTGTTCATATACTATTTGGCAAGGGATCCGAGTTTGCGGACATTTGCCATTCACTCCATGCAAGGTTCAACAGGTCGTCAACGAGTAGATGCAGATTCGCTACGTTTGTTTGAATTTTCACTGCCTCCGATTGAGGAACAACGCCGCATCGCTCACATTCTCGGCACACTTGACGACAAAATCGAAATCAATCGACAGATGAATGAAACACTGGAAGCAACGGCACGGGCAATTTTCAAGTCATGGTTTGTGGACTTTGATCCGGTAAAGACAAAGATGGAAGGACGCAAACCTGCATGTATGGATACTGAAACAGCTGCCTTATTCCCATCAGCATTCCAAGATTCTCCACTGGGGAAGATTCCACAAGGATGGGGAGTTGAAAAGATTGGTAATCTTGTTGAAATAGTCAAAGGGCGATCTTATAGAAGCAGGGAACTAAGAGAATCAGACGTTGCTTTGGTTACATTGAAATCAATTAGGCGCGGTGGTGGTTACCGTCCAGATGGTTTGAAACCCTATACTGGAAAATATAATCCTGAATAAGTTATCACTCCTGGCGAGCTTGTTGTTTCCTATACTGATGTTACACAAGAAGCGGAGGTTGTCGGCAAACCCGCAATTGTGAGAGGGACGAAAAAATATCAAACGCTCGTTGCATCTTTGGATTTAGGTATTATCCGGCCATTGAAATCAACAGTTTCAATTTGGTTTCTCTATTGCCTTTTTCGAGAACGGCATTTTCAATCTCATATCTATGGATATGCAGATGGAACAACTGTATTGCATTTAAATAAAGATGGTGTGCCGAGTTATCAATTCGCTTTACCGCCAGAAAAAATACGATGTCTTTTTGATTCGGTTGCAGAACCACTTTTCGCAAAGATTGAATCTAACGAAAATGAATCCCGCACGCTTGCTCAAACCCGAGACAGGCTGCTTCCAAAACTATTATCTGGGGAAATCCGCGTAGACGATGCAGCTGAGATATTGGAGGTAACAGATGGCGAAAAATCCTAAAGTGTTTATTTCATATTCTCACGATTCTCCAGAACACAAACAGTGGGTATCCGAACTCGCTGCGCGATTGCGCCGGGACATCGTTGATCTTACACTTTATCAGGGGAATCCTGACCTCGACGAGGACTCTACACAATTTATGGAATCTGGTGTTAGAGATTCTGATTGGGTGCTGGTGGTTTGCACGGACAAGTACGTGAGAAAGGCAAACGATGGTGAAGGTGGCGTTGGCTATGACTCGATGATTGTGACCAGCAAACTCGTTGAAGATCTCGGAACTAACAAATTCATTCCGATAATTCGTCAGACGTTAGCGGAAAATAAAACACCAGAATTTTTGAAAGAACGAGCTTACGTTGATTTTACGGACGACACCCAATTTGATGCGAAATTTGAGGAACTACTACATAACCGGCTCTTGCTACCGCCTCTACAAATACCATTGATTCCATCCATTGAGTCGTTGCATGTAAAAAACTATCGTGCGCTACGGGATATAAAGTTAAAACATCTCAAGCCTTTATCCGTCTTTTTAGGACCGAACGGCAGTGGAAAATCAACACTGTTTGATATATTTGTGTTTCTCGCCGAATGTTTCACGGATGGGCTGCGCCGTGCTTTGGACAAACGAGAAGGTTTCAAGGAACTGAGGACACGCGGTTGTGATGGCCCGATTGAATTTGAATTGAAATATCGCGAGAAACCTAAAACACCGATTATCACCTATCATCTTTCTATCAATGAAGATGCAGAAGGCCCCTTTGTTGAAACCGAATGGCTGCAGTGGCGGCGCGGGAGTCGCGGGAAACCGGTTCGCTTCCTCAATTTCTGTCAAGGACGCGGAACCATCATCGGTGGTGAAACACCAGATGATGCAGACAAACGGATCAATGAACAATTTGATGATCCGTCGGTCCTCGCTGTTAGCACGCTGGGACAGTTGGCAAGACATCCGCGCGTCAGTGCCTTTCGGCGTTTTATTACAGACTGGTATCTCTCCGACCTTTCCACCGAGGCCACGCGCCAAGCAACCAATGACGGGCCGCAAAAACGATTGTCCACGACAGGTGACAACTTGCCCAATGTCATCCAATATTTGCAGGAAAGATACCCAGAACGCTTGGAAAAAATTATCTCTTCTCTGTCAAATCAGGTACCGCGTTTAGAAAAGGTTGACACAGAATTAATGATGAGTGGTCGCCGCCTGTTAAAGATTAAAGATGCCCCGTTTGACCAGCCTATTTCGGCAAAATATGCCTCCGATGGGACGTTGAAGCTGCTGTCGTACCTGACGCTGTTTCATGATCCAAAACCGCCACAATTGATCGGTATTGAGGAACCCGAAAATTATCTACACCCGCGCTTGTTGACCGGTTTGGTTGGGGAGTTTCTTGAGGTGTTAATGTTCTCTCAACTCATAATTACCACACATTCACCGCGGCTTGTCAACGAACTTCGTGCTGAGGAAGTGTGGGTACTGTATCGGGATGAAGAAGGCTTCGCAGTCTGCAAACGCGCATCAGAGATGTTAGGAATCAAAGAATTTATGGAAAATGAGGCGAAGTTGGGAGAACTCTGGATGGAGGGTTACTTTGAATTTGGTTACCCGTTGACCAATGCAGGCGGTCCAAAGGGAGGTAGGCACGCGTAGGAGCGGAATTGTTGGTGTAACTTGGTTAGGACAATAATATGAATCGCAATACAATTTACGAGTCCGATATAGAAGAAGCCTCTCTCAACTGGTTCGCTGAGTTGGATTATACCGTTTTACACGGTACCGACATCGCCCCAGACACGCCTGATGCTGAACGTGCCGCCTACAACGAAGTCGTCTTGACGCGCCGTTTACGAGATGCCGTTGCTCGCCTCAACCCGGAAATACCCGCCGATGCCCAAGAGGAAGCAATCCGAAAAGTACTAAACCCAGATTCTCACGCTTTGGTTCAGAACAACCGCGCATTTCATCAGATGCTCGTTGATGGTATAGAGGTGGAATATCGGCAGTTAGATGGGACCGTCCGCGGCGCGCGCGTCCGATTTGTCGATTTTGATACGCCAGAAAATAACGATTGGCTGGCAGTTAACCAGTTTACAGTGGTAGAAACAAGCGAACGCCGCCCGGACATTGTGCTGTTTATCAACGGGCTCCCCTTAGCTGTCCTTGAGCTCAAAAACCCAACCGATGAAAAAGCCACCGTCTTAACCGCCTTTCACCAAATCCAGACCTACAAACAGGAGATTCCCGCGCTGTTTACCTACAACGAAGCAATCGTCATTTCCGATGGATTAGAGGCGCGTATCGGATCTTTAACTACCGATACGGAATGGTTTCTACCGTGGCGGACAATTGAAGGGGAGAACGAGGCACCATCAACCGAATTAGAATTAGAGGTATTGATTAAGGGAGCCTTTGAAAAGCACCGATTTTTAAGTTATCTCAAACATTTCATCGTTTTTGAAGAAATTGAGGGTGGGACAATTGCCAAAAAAATCGCCGGTTATCATCAATACCATGCCGTCCAAACAGCAGTGGAAACAACACTAAAAGCATCACATATAGAAGGAAATCAACAGTGCGGTGTGATCTGGCATACACAAGGCTCCGGCAAGAGTTTGACGATGGCTTTTTACGCGGGTAGTATCGTCCAGCACCCACTGATGGAAAATCCAACCCTTGTTGTTATCACTGACACAAACGACTTGGACGACCAACTCTTTGGCACATTCGCTCGATGCCACCAACTCCTACGACAAACACCGGCACAAGCAAAAGACAGACGACACTTACGTGAACTCCTGAAAGTTGCATCTGGTGGCGTGGTCTTTACTACGGTTCAAAAGTTTTTTCCTGAAGGTGAAGAGACCCGTTTCCCACAATTATCCGACAGACGAAATATTGTACTTATCGCTGACGAAGCGCACCGTAGCCAATACGGTTTTATTGATGGGTTTGCACGCCATATACGCGACGCACTTCCAAACGCCTCTTTTATCGGTTTTACGGGGACACCGATTGAATTAACGGATCGCAATACCGTTGCTGTTTTTGGAGATTACATCAGCGTCTACGACATCCAACAGGCGGTTCAGGATGGTGCCACTGTTCCAATTTACTATGAAAGCCGACTCGCCAAAATCGAACTTGACGAGACTGAAAAGCCTCACATTGATCCAGAATTTGAGGAAGTGACCGAAACAGAGGAGGTAGCACAGAAGGAAAAACTCAAAACCAAGTGGGCGCAACTTGAAAAGTTAATGGGAACCGAAAAACGGTTGGGACTTATTGCCGACGACATAATTGCACACTTTGAAGAACGGTTGGAGACAATGGATGGCAAAGGGATGATCGTCTGCATGAGCCGCCGTATCTGTGTTGATCTCTACAATGCGATTGTCAAACGCCGTCCAGAGTGGCACGACAATGACAACAAGAATGGGATAATAAAAGTTGTAATGACAGGCTCTGCTTCCGATGATGTATCGTGGCAGCCGCATATCCGAAACAAGCCGCGGCGCGAAGAGATGGCAACCCGATTTAAAAACGCAAAAGACCCATTGAAACTTGTTATCGTCCGTGATATGTGGCTAACTGGATTTGACGCGCCGAGTCTTCACACCATGTATGTAGACAAGCCGATGCGTGGACACGGACTCATGCAGGCAATTGCCCGTGTGAATCGCGTGTACCACGACAAACCCGGCGGTTTGATTGTAGACTACATAGGGCTTGCTTACCATCTAAAACAGGCATTACAGAATTATACGCAGAGTGGTGGAAAAGGAGATGCTACCCTTAATAAAACTGACGCTGTCGCTGTGATGTTGGAGAAATACGAGATCTGCTGCGGACTCTTTCACGGCTTTGATTGGTCACCTTGGGTTACTGGAAACGCTGAAGATCGGATTAGACTACTACCGTCAGCACAAGAACATATATTGGCGCAAAAAGATGGGAAGGAGCGTTTATTGGGAGTAGTTACTGAGCTTTTTAAAGCGTTTGTATTGGCTGTCCCACATGAAAAAACAACTGAGATTCGCGACGATGTTGCTTTTTTTCAGGCGGTAAGAAGCGTTTTGGCAAAACCCTCAGTTACTGAAGAAGTACAGGTTGAAACGACAGAGCAAGCAATTAAGCAGTTAGTATCTAAAGCGGTCGTCTCTGAAGGAGTGGTTGACATTTTTACCGCCGCGGGATTGGAAAAGCCTGATGTTTCGATTCTCTCCGATGAATTCCTCACAGAAGTCCAGGATTTACCCCATAAAAACGTGGCAGTTGAACTTTTAGAGAGGCTGCTTAATGATGAAATTAGAACGCGTTCACAGAAGAATGTCGTACAAGGGCGTTCATTTGCAAGTATGCTGGAACGTTCAATTCGCACATACCAGAACCGGACAATTGAGGCAGCACAGGTAATCGAGGAACTCATCCAAATCGCAAAAGAGATGCGTCAAGCAAAAGAACGGGGCGATGATTTAGGGCTTTCAGATGAAGAATTAGCATTCTATGACGCACTTGAAGTTAAGGATAGCGCGGTCAAGGTGTTGGGTGATGAGACACTACGAACTATCGCTGTTGAACTTGTAGAAACTGTTCGGCGGAACGTGAGTATTGACTGGACAATGAAGGAGAGTGCCCGCGCTAATATACGAAGAATGGTGAAGCGAACCCTTCTCAAACACGGCTATCCACCTGACAAACGGGAGAAAGCTGCTGAGACCGTTTTGGAGCAAGCAGAGGTGTTGTGTAACGATTGGGCAGCCTAAAATAGGCATCAAGCCTTGTGTGGCTAACTTGCTGATTGCTGATAACTGAATGCTTCTCGGAAAATTTATGAAAGTCTTGACAAAATTTTTGGAATAGACTATATTAATGCAACAGTCTATCTCATAAGTCGCGGAAAGGCTTTGTAAACCCAATGGATAATAAGCGCACACGGTATTCATTTGAACACATTCGGATTTATGAGATACACGTTCTATATT
>VYCT01000032.1 GCA_009843785.1 Candidatus Poribacteria bacterium
CTGGGTAGAGATGGTTTCAGGTTAATGTAATATAAACTTTTAGAAATGGTATTACGATGAGGCGAGCCTTGTTTCCTCCAATATTGAAAACAGTCCAACCTTCAACTCGGTCAGCATGCGGAAATATTTCACGCAACTCTGTAATTGAACGAAAATTTCTTCCGCGTATCAATCTATACCAATGCTCGAGTGCCGATCTGGTATTTGGGTGTTTTTGTGCGAAATCCCTTAATAGTTTGTACGGACCTGTACGCATTGATTCTTTATATTCCTTCGCTTACGATATTATCTAAACCGGCATTTCTAAAACTTCGTCAACGATTCGGAGCGTCTCTCGATGCGCGTCACCAACTTGCGTCTGGCAATTATAAATATTTAGACTAGCTGCATCGAGTTGTGCTTCAAAATTATCTATCATCCGACGCACTTCCGCCGGGGATGTGCCGCCGAGACTCTGGTTATTCTGAATCGCTAACTCTGCACCCAAAATCTGTTTTAGTTCCGAAATCGGTATGTCAATATTTTTTTCTTTCAAGAGTTCCTGCGTGAGTTCCCAATCCGAAAAGGTTTTTTCTCGCTGCACCAATTCACCGACAAGCCATCCGACAATCTCGTGGCACTCCCGAAAACTGATCTGATGTTCTCTAACGAGATAGTTTGCTAACTCCGTTGCGGTTGCGAAGTTCGCATTCGCTAACTCAGCCATCCGTTCCGTCTTGAAGTCTGTCGTCTTAAGGAGTTCCGGCAGCAGACCGAGGCATGCCTTCACAATATCGAACGCCTCCCACAACGGCGGTTTATCCTCTTGGAAATCACGGTTATACCCCATCGGTAAACCCTTGAGATTCGTTAGCAGGTCGAGTAACGCCCCATAGACACGCCCCGTGCGCCCTCGTGTGAGTTCGGCGATGTCTGGATTCTTCTTCTGCGGCATGATGGAGCTCCCGAAACTGTAAGCATCGTCAAGCACCGCTATCCCGAATTCATAAGTTGTCCAATAGACGATTTCCTCGCTAATCCGTGAGAGGTTCGCCATCACGAGCGACAACGCGAAAAGTGTCTCTGCGATAAAATCTCGGCTGCTGATAACGTCAAGGGCGTGTTCGTGCGGGGCATCGAAACCGAGCAGTTTTGTTGTTAGTTCTCGGTCAATCGGGAAAGTCGTACCAGCCAAGGCGCAGGCACCGAGCGGGTTCGTGTTGGCGAGTGCGTACGCAGACCGCAGGCGTTTCTGATCCCGTAGGAACATACTCACATAAGCCGTTGCCCAGAAACCGAGACTGATTGGCTGTGCGTGCTGTGTATGTGTGTAGCCGGGCATCACGGTGTCGGCGTGTGCTTTCGCAATCTGTAGGAAGGCTTCGCAGAGTGTGGAGAGTCCGCGTTGGATATTGAGGATTTCGTCACGGATATAAAGGTGTGCATCGACAAGGACCTGATCGTTGCGGGAACGCGCCGTGTGGAGTTTGCCGCCGAATTCGCGTCCTGCGTTCTCAATCAGGTAGGATTCGACGTTCATGTGGACATCTTCTTTATTGGGATCAAGTGTAAAATCGCCGTTCTGAAAATCTTCTTCTGCTTTCTGGAGCCAACGCAAAATCTCGCGTAAATCGGCATCGGAGATAATCCCTTGCCGAGCAAGCATAATCGCGTGCGCTTGGCTGCCCCAGATATCGTATCCGATGAGTCGGGTATCGGCTTCAATAGAGTGTGTGAAGGCTATTGTCTCTGTAGTAAGGCTCGTGCTAAAACGTCCACCCCAGAGCGTTTTTTGTGGTTTTCCCATGTTTCCTTAGTTTTCCGTTTTATCAATCAAATCAAAAACCTCTGCTGCTACTGAATTTTGATCCCACTCCGTCCAGACCCCATAGTCGTCATCATAAATGATAGTTTCATGCCGCGCTTGATATAAATCGTGAATAACCCGTTCAATGTAACGCAGTTCATCGGTGCTTAAGTTCGGCAATGCTGCGATTATTTTTTGAATTGTCCGCATTTGGTAAAAAGCCTCCTGGATCGCAAACTGTATGAAGTTTCAGAAAATAATTCGGTAATGCGTTAGCAGCCTCTCGTTGTAGGAGCGAACTGCGCTCGCGATCCGTAACTGATGTAATTATACATTGAGCACTATACAAAAATCACAATGCATCTGTTATAGATGTGCCCATGGATCAATAAGTTCAACCCCAACCTCTTCAAAATCTGTAATGTTTCGCGTTGCGATGGCTGCCTCGCGGGAACGGGCAATTGCAGCAATTTGGCAATCGGCTTGGCTTATCGGTCTACCGGTTGCGTGTCGTTGAGCGAAAATTTCGGCGTAAATGTTCGCTGCATCACTATCAAAAACCAGGATCCGTCCAGCCAATAACACAGCAAATACGCGGGCAGCAGCTTCTGAAAGGCTCCGCCGTCGCCTTCGATCAGGCAAGAGTGCTATACCCGTCAAAATTTCCGCTTCGGTGACAGTTGTCACGAACAAACTGCTTGCAGACTGGGCACGAAACCAAGCGCGAACCGCCTGTTGTGGCCTATCCCGCATGAGCTCCGAGACAACATTAGTATCAAGAACAATCATATTTGGTATTTTAGTCAAAGCGAGGCGGTTCGCGCATTGGTTCCCGAGGAGGTATCTCAAGTTCTACCCCGCCGAAAGGTTTGAAAAGTTCGTGGATCGCGGTTCCAAGATCTTGTGAGGGAACTTCGTGATCAGGAGAGATGTTTCGCGTCTCTGCGTCCTGAAGATAAACGAGATAATCAACAGCAGATTTGAGTTTTTCAGTAGAGAGTTGCCCGATTAACATAACTGCCTGCTCTTGCAAATCAGTTTTTCGCATGATATATGTCTCCTTTGCTACGTAATCTGCGGTGGACGGCGTATTGACATCGGTTGGATAATCTTGCGTTGGTCGGGTGTCAACCGTGCCAACAACTCGTCCGAATGCGGATAGTCAAATCGCTCACGGACATATCTCGGAGAATAGCGATAGACAATCGAGCGGCGATACCCCTCATTCGTCCGCTCCGCCGAACCATGCGTAATCGCGTCTGTGAACATGACGACATCGCCTGCCTTGAGATAAATCTCCTGTGTCGCGAAGGCTGTCCCTGCCGGTTTCCCGCTAATGCCGTCGTAGACCAAACCTTTCCCGTCATGCTTCAAACGCGGGTGTATCTCTGTGCATTTATGACTTCCCGGTACGAGTACCGGCGCGCCATCTCCCGGTCCAATATCGTTGAGTGCCATGAGGACATTAATCTGTCCGACCATCCACTCGCCTGTGTTTTCTTGCCGAAAGGTCAGGTAACTCAACGGGACATGCCCACCGCAGTGGATATGAATGAAACCGCCGGGCCCGCGGACATTGAGGAAATTCTCGTGAATCGAAAGTCCATTGACTTCATGGATGTATTTCCGAACCAACCCGATCCACGCCGGATGATCGATCAACCTCTCGAAAACATCGCCCCCTTCAATGATATTCTGAAAATTCACGCCGTTCTCAATGTTGTAGGTATGTGTCTCGATATTGCCGATCCAGCGTGGAATCCGCTTGTCCTGCGTACTTGCCTCCCACGGCTCCTCAACGTATGCCCAATGCACATCGATCCACGCGTTCATCTTATCCAGATCGTCTTCCGCGATGGCATTCTCTAAAATGAGATAGCCTTGCAGGTCAAACAGATAATCTTGTATCTCTTGATCCATGTTCTGTCTCCTGAGCCAGTAGGTGCGGTTGAAATCGCACCGATAGAATGAAGCTGCCCCTACAGATATGCGTCCAATTCCGCTTCCGTCGGTGTCGGTGTCGAGATACCGCCTTCAGGGATTTCCAACTTGGCTGTCCATGCGATTGCGTTGAGAATGAGTTTACGGATCTGGTCATCTGCCCAGTTGCTATGGAGATGCCCGCCGGTAAACCCGAACCCGCGTCCGCCATCCGGACGCTCTACACACCACGCCAAATGTTGTGGCTCGCCATTTGCTACCGATGCGCGGACGTGCGGGTTGCCGCTATGGGGGCCATCAGGTCTCGTAAGGGTCGATTCAGGTGCAATCGCGCTCAACAGTGGTGTCACACCGTTCATATTCTCACGAAACCGCATGTGATAATACCATTCATCTTCCAATGAGAAAGGTTCGAGTCCGCGAGTGATCGGATGTTCAGTAAATCCGGTAAAGGTTGCTGTCCAATACGGATTGACTGAGAGGTGCGTTTCAAAGTAGCCGCCGATCCAGTCTAAGAAGCGATCTCCGGGTTCCCCTTTCGGTACTTCAACCGCATAGTGCAACATCGCGAGTCCCATGCCTTGATCCATCAGTGCAGAAATCTGTTCAAAATGTGGAATGCTCAGGTGTCCGGCACCACCATCAGAATAAACAATGATTGCATCTGTATCTTCAAAAGTTGCCGGATCTTCGGGCCAACCCTGAGAGACAACTGCCTCTACACCGTCAATATGCGTGTTCAATAGGTCTGCAAAGAACGCGCATCCAGCAGGGTGTTCATGCGAACCGCCGCCATGACTTGCGCTGCCTGCCACCATAACAATTCGAGATTTTTTTGACATATTCTACTCCTCTGTTTGGAATACCTATCAGTTTACCAGATGCTACCTCAATAAGCCAAAGCAGCGTATGTGTATCCAGCAGGTATCTCACCGCATATACTCCTCAAATTCCGGGAGCTCAGCGTCGAAATCGTCAGCGATCTTGATAAGTCCTTTGAGAGTACCCGCTTGACGAGGTGGTTGCAAAGTTTTTAGGCCCTCCCTATAAAACAGCTCGTGATATTTCACGTAGGTCTTATCCAACAATTTAAAGCAGGTATCAAATTCCTTAGACAGTGGTATATTTTTCGACGCATGCTTTTCGCAATACGCAAGTCGTTCATCGGCAAACGCTTCGCACGCTTCTAACGCCGATGTAAGTTGTCCTATATCTTCGGTTACCATCTCTGGACAAATATGCGCACCTATAACATCTGTGCATGAAGCGGAATCGGACATATCATTCGGATTTATCGCAATGCTAAAGTATTATACACGTTCTCATTGTGGATGTCAATTTTTAAATACTTGACAATCCCAAAGAGAAGTCTTAGAATACTCCGAAACTTGATAAAATAAAGGAGCAACTCAATGGAGAAATTTCCGATCATTGATACACACGTTCATCTTTGGCACCCTAAACAGTTGCGCTATCCATGGCTTGCGGAAGTCCCCACGCTAAACAGACCTTATCTTCTAAAAGATTATATTGCAGCGTACAGTGAATTAGAAATCGAATCCATCGTTTTTGTCCAGTGCGACACACATCCCGATGACGGTTTGAAAGAGACAGCGTGGGTTACCGATCTCGCAACAAGGGTAGAGCCTCGGATTCAAGGGATCGTTGCGTGGGCACCGCTCGAAGAAGGTGCACAGGTGGCACCCTTTGTCGAAAAATTGGCGGAGAATCGGCTGGTCAAAGGTATCCGCCGCCTCATCCAATCCGAAAGCGTTGATTTCTGTGTCCAACCCAACTTTGTCAGTGGAGTTAAAGTGCTCTCTCGCTACGGATTGAGTTTCGACATCTGTATCTTCCATCCACAACTCGCCAATGCGATTCGGCTTGTGGAACAGTGCCCGCATGTCCAATTCATCTTAGACCATATCGGCAAACCGGACATCAAGAACCAACTTTTTGATCCGTGGAAACAGGAGATTGAAACGCTCGCGGGGTTCCCTAACGTTCATTGCAAAATATCAGGTTTGGTAACAGAGGCGGATTTTGAGAAGTGGACCCCTGCCGATCTACAACCGTATATTGAACACGTCATCACCTGTTTCGGTTTTGATCGTGTTATATATGGCAGCGATTGGCCCGTCTCTACACAAGCCAGCGATTATCCGCGCTGGGTGCAGACCTTGAAAGAGGCGGTATCCGGCTGCTCATCCGAGGAGTTGCAGAACCTTTTCCGTGACAACGCCATCACATTTTATAGACTCGATTCATAAGAAAAGCACTTAAAAAAGAAAAGGGGAAGGCGGTATCTTCCACCCTTCCCCACTTTCGTCTCTCTACTGTTCTGCCATTAACCGCCTGCCTTCACTTCTCGTCGGCGTGGATGTAAAACAAACTCCGTATACCCGTTCGGCACCTCACACCCCTTCAACACCAAGTCTAAAGCCGCTTGAAACGCGACACTCTGCTCATAATTTGGCGACATATCGCGATAGTTCGCGTCACCAGCGTTCTGTTCGTCAACGATCTTCGCCATCCGTTGGAAGGTTTCGGTGACTTGCGCCTTCATGACAATCCCGTGGTGAAGCCAATTGGCGATATGCTGACTCGAAATCCGCAGCGTCGCCCGATCCTCCATCAACCCGACATTGTTAATATCCGGTATCTTCGAGCAGCCGATCCCCTGGTCCACCCATCGCACGACGTAGCCTAAGATGCCTTGCGCATTGTTATCCAACTCGCGCTGAATCTCATCAGGGTGTAACTTGCGGTCCTTCAAGAGCGGCGGTGTCAACAGATCGGCTAAACTCGCGCGCTGTCTCGCCGCCAATTCTTTTATCCAGTTCCCAACGTCAACCCGGTGGTAGTGCATCGCATGCAGCGTTGCGGCTGTCGGGGACGGTACCCATGCTGTTGTCGCACCTGCTAAGGGATGATTCACCTTCGTTTCAACCATCTCTGCCATGTGGTCCGGTTTTGTCCACATCCCCTTCCCGATCTGTGCGGTGCCGAGTAACGCCGTTTCAATTCCGATATCGACGTTCCAATCTTCATAAGCGAGCATCCACGGTTCGTTGCGAATGTCCATTTTGGGAATCATCGGTCCCGCTTCCATACTCGTATGGATTTCGTCACCGGTTCTATCCAAAAATCCGGTATTAATAAAGACAAGGCGTTCGCTCGCCACCCGAATCGCTTCTTTGAGATTGACAGTCGTCCGCCGTTCCTCATCCATAATCCCGATCTTAATAGTATTCGTCGGGAGTCCAAGAGCGGACTCTATCCACTCAAACAATCGAATTGTCATATCCACTTCTTCGGGGCCGTGGAATTTCGGTTTGACGATATAGATACTCCGCGTTTTGCTATTGGTGCGGGAACTGTTGCCTCGTAGGTCATGCATCGCGGCGAAGCTGGTTACCATAGCGTCAAGGATCCCTTCCGGAATCTCTTCATCGTCTGTTGTCGTGACGGCATCCGTGTACATGTGGAGTCCAACATTCCGAATAAGGAGGAGGCTTCTGCCGGGTAGCGTCAATGTGGTTCCATCAGGTGCCGTAAAGGTCTTATCTGGCGCGAGGCGGCGGGTCAGCATCTGACCATTTTTCTCAAACGTTGTCTCCAACGTCCCCTTCATAATCCCGTTCCAGTTGCTATAGACGCGCACCTTATCGGCGGCATCCACTGCGGCGACAGAGTCCTCACAATCTTGGATTGTTGTGATGGCGGACTCAAGGATCACATCAGATACACCGGCGGGGTGCACTTTTCCGACGGGATGTTCCCGATCTATCTCTATTTCAATGTGCAGTCCATGGTTTTGAAGTAAAATTGCCCTGAGTGCGCCGCTGTCCTCTGTAAAGCCAGCGAATTTGCTTGGGTCTGCTAAACCGACCTCACTGCCGTCACTGAGCGTCGCGCGTAATTGTTGATCGTTCTGAACGGTTTTGAGGGAAAATTGCGTAATATCAGAGAAACTCCCCGTTTCAAGCCCTGTCATTTCATCTAAAAATTGTTCAGTGTATGCGATGACTTTCGCCCCTCGGATCGGATTATAGGTGGCACTCCGTGTAGCTCCATTGGATTCATCAATGACATCGGTGCCGTAGAGTGCATCGTAGAGACTTCCCCAGCGCGCGTTCGCTGCATTGAGTGCATAGCGGGCGTTATCGGTCGGGACAACGAGTTGTGGCCCTGAGATCAGCGAAATCTCTACGTCAACATCCTCGGTAATCACGGTAAAATCTCGTCCTTCAGGGAGTAGATAACCGATCTCCGTAAGGAACGCGGCATACGCCTCACCGTCCAGCGGTTCATCTCTGCGCGCCAGATGCCACGCGTCGATCTGTTGCTGGAGCGTATCCCGTTTCTCCAAGAGTGCCTTGTTTTCTGGTGCGAATGCCGCAACGATGTCGCCGAACGCTTTCCAGAAGGCATCTGTCTCTATATCCGTGCCGGGCGCAATTTCATCTCTGACTAACGCGTACAAATCTGCATCTATCTTGAGATTACCGATTTCAATTCGGTTTCCCATGCTATCCTCTCCATTCCAAGGTGCTGTTAAGTTGTTAGTCTCGGTTAGCCGATGCTCCGTTGCACCGACAACCCATTTTGTCCCTCTCAATTGTCAATTATCGTATCAACAAACTTATAGCCTGTCAATTGTTTTTTTACTGATAATCGCATGCCCGTTAAGTTTAATTAACTGTTGGGGTAATTCGGCTGGTTTTTTTTCTTGATGGGGGATTTTTGCCGATCCTTCCGCCGCGCTTTAAACACATCGCTTGTCTGTTCAATATGCTTAACACGATCCAGGAAATACAAGCGCATAGGTGCCGCAGATTTATAATGCGGGTTATCCACAAACAGATCCGGTTCGCCTAACAATTCGTTGATGAGCCCTTTTGTCCAGCCACGTTCAGAGATGAGCCGTGTCGGGGTGATTTTTTCTTTTTCACGCACTGCCTTGCGTTTCGCAGCTTTCTGCTGTTTTTCGGTCTGCCACAATATTTTGTAATCGTCTGAACGTTCGACTTTGCGAACATCGGATTTTAGATAAATTGGATAGGTTAAGCGTCCTCCTAAAAAAGTTATAGCGAAAGACTCACAGGACAAGAATCTCTTTACGCGTTCGGGTGTCCAATGTCCACGCCTCAACAATTCTTCATGCGAGAAATGGGTGTCGGGATGGACTTCCATTTCTATATTCCAAATCTCACAGAATCTTTTTCGCATTGAAACATCGTGGAAATTCTCAAGCATCAATTCTTTTTCTGCTGCCTCAATATCCTTGTAACGAAAGAGCCGAACCGCGTTTAAATCCTCTATTGTAATCACAGTAACATCGCCCACCGTTGTCCCTAATTTTCTTTTCACTTCAAAATCATAGAGTTGGGATTCAGAGAGAATCGTGCCACGTTTTCCGAGTTGGGATTTAGTGATGTATCCACCGTTTCTGATGGTAAAATTACGCCTGGGTCGCCGATGCTTTTGCTGTTTGATGCTGAATACCTCCGGGCAGTTTTCTGTCGTGCCCAAGACGGTTTTAATATCAGATTATACTATACTTTCAGACAACTGACAACTCCTTTTTGACCGAAAACTGAATGGCTCTGGAAAACGACTATAAAATCTTGTCAATATCCGAGACACCTGATACAATGAACATAGACTTAACTCGTCAAATTCGTAATTGAGAAAACACTTGAAAGGTAAAATCAAATATGAAAATTGGAATTATCGGTTGTGGAACGATCAGTGGTGCCTATTTTGAAGGGGCGCGAAGAACCGACATTTTAGAAATCAAAGCCTGCGCTGACCTCCGAATGGAAGCGGCACAAACACAAGCGAAAAGATATAACGCCTACGCATGCAGTGTTGATGAACTACTCGCAGATCCAGAAATAGAACTCGTCGTGAACCTCACGATTCCGAGGGCACACGTCGAAGTCGGCTTGCAAGTCTTAGAAGCAGGCAAACACGTCTATAGCGAGAAACCCCTTGGCGTGGATACCGAAAGCGGAAAACAACTGATCGACACCGCAGCGGAAAAAGGATTGCGCGTCGGATCGGCACCCGATACCTTCCTCGGTGCTGGCATCCAAACGTCTCGGCAGGCACTGGATGCAGGCAAAATCGGCAGACCGATTGCTGGCACAGCATTCATGTGCGGACACGGACACGAGAGTTGGCACCCGAA
Organism: Candidatus Poribacteria bacterium; assembly: GCA_009843785.1. Taxonomy (GTDB): domain Bacteria; phylum Poribacteria; class WGA-4E; order WGA-4E; family WGA-3G; genus WGA-3G. Next base: position 9,924 of record VYCT01000032.1, read on the forward strand.
CCCGGCCTTCTATTACGACATCGGCGGCGGACCGATGCTGGATATGGGACCTTACTACGTAACCGCACTCGTCAATATCCTCGGTCCCGTCAAGCGCGTCGCTGCGATTACCGCGAAAACGTTTGAAGAACGCGTCGCAACGAGTCAAGCAGCGCGCGGTTTGAAGATTCCTGTCAAAACCACAACGCATCTCACCGGCACCATCGAATTCCAGAACGGCGCGCTTATCACAATGATTATGAGTTTCGATATGTGGCGGCACAGTCTCCCATGTATCGAAATCTACGGTGAGACGGGTTCAATGACGGTCCCCGATCCAAACGGGTTTGGCGGTCCTGTCCATGTCTGTCCCGCAGGTGGCAATTGGGAGGAGGCGGAAATCCCTTTCCCGAATAATGCCCGGATGATAGGTGTAATCGACATGGTATCCGCAATCCAATCGGGCCGCGCGCATCGCGCAAACGGCGCGTTGGCATATCATGTGCTTGAGGTGATGTGCGCCTTCGACAAATCCTCGGAAACCGGCGAACACGTTGTCATCGAAAGCACAACAGAACGTCCCGATCCTGTACCCATCGGTTTAAACGAATGGGAGATAGATTAGATTTTTAGTTGTCAGTTGTCAGAGGAATGGTTATCGGTTTTCGGTTATCAGTTATCAGTTATCAGTTACAAAAGGGGTTCGTTAAACGCAAACCTCTTAACTGATAACTGAGCGGAAACAGATAATTAACCCCGTTGAGCAAATCAATGCCAGCGGCGATGCCGAACCCGATCCACATCGCCTTGCTGCCGAAAAATCCGCTCCTCGGATTTGCCATTGCCAAGGGTAATTGAATCAATGGATAACTCAATTTTTCGTTCTCTGTCCACTGCCTTCGGAAGATAAAGTTGATACTGAGCATCACCGAGAACAGCGCGGCGAGAAAGAGGCTCCACCACAACAACGGCGCGCTCCATGCGTCAAAGTGCGAGTAGAACGTGGAACCGCCATCAAAGAAATTTGTGAGTCCACGCTTATCGCTCACCGATGTCCATGACGGGATATAGTGCCAAAATAGGGATTGCCAATCGTTTTCGGGTGTTGCGTAGGCGAAGGCGTAACTAATAATTGGAAGTCGGAATCAGTATCAGTCCGATGCAAACCGCTTTTAAACTGAGGGGTGACAGCTGACGTTCCACGGGGTTTATAGTAAAACCAACAATTAAATAGACACTTTATCTTTAACAGAGGACGGTTCGTAGGGGGTTTTTGCTTGGGTGTTTCTTCAAGGTCCCCTCGTCCGTCTGCCAAAATGTGTCTTATTATTTTTGGAGGTCACTATAGTTACCAGTTGTCAGAAAAGAGGGTTGTGATTAACAAAGGTTTCCCTTCTTAACTGACCACCGGTTACTGGCCACTGGTAACTGATACACTGACAACCAATCCTCTGACAACTGAAAACTGATAACTGATAACTGAGTACTGACAACTATATTCACTTCAAAATGCGACGCTCACCGCTGAATCACATCGCTATTTTTGAGATACCGATAGAGGTCGCTATCTGTTGTGAGAATGAGCTTCGTACTGGCACCGGTTGTCTTTCGATAAGTCTCTAAGGTTTGAATAAAGGCGAAAAACTCTGGGTCTTGACCGTGCGCTTCGGCGTAAATCTGGATAGCCTGTGCATCCGCATCGCCTTTAATCTGCTCAGCTTGCTTATAGGCTTCAGATTGGATCCGGTCTAACTCCTTCTGTTTCTGCCCCATGATGTCGGCGGCTTCACCCTGACCCTCCGATTTATACTTCTCAGAGATACGTTGCCGCTCCGAAATCATTTGGTCAAAGACTTTCTTGCGGACTTCGTCTACATAGTTAATGCGTTTTATCTGAACATCGACGAGTTCTATACCGTATTGCGGCACCGTCTCCTGTACTTTATCAAGTATCATGCGTGTAATCCGTTCCCTGCCGATCTGAATCTCTTCCAGCGGTTCACCGGATTGTCCCTCTTCTCCTTCGATCACTTCCAAATCCAGGCTTAAGACGCGGTTTGAATCTCGGACGACTTCAATTAGGAGTTGTGCGGTTACTAAATCCCGCGCTGCGGAATCGATGATGTCATCTAAACGGGACTGTGCGAACTGCTCTGTGCCGAGGGCTTGATAGAATTTGAGAGCATCTTTAATACGCCACCGCGCGGTCGTATCCAGCCAGATGAACCGCTTGTCCTTCGTCGGAATCTGGTTCGGAGACCCGTCCCACTCAAGGATACGTTTCTCAAAACGATGCACCTGCTGAATAAAGGGGGTCTTTATTTTTAACCCGGCGGTGACAATCGGTTGCCCGATCGGACGACCGAATTCGGTAATGACCACCTGCTCACCTTCATAGACAACATAGAACATCCCTGCAGCAACTGGAAGTGCTAAAATTATAACAATAATCACGGGTATCAGTATCTTTTTCGATCTCATGTTTTTAATTTTCCTTGCGGTTCGGTTAGGCGGGTTTGAAGAATAACGTGCTTCTTCGTATATCCGCCCTCCATTACATTACGGGCTACGGGTTTCACTGCCTCTTAAAAGGAAACTTTTGTGAGACGAACACCTCTTCACCGACTTCTAATTTCTCCTTACCGTTTTTATTCATTGAGTTGCAGGAGTGGGATAGGTGAGTTGGTTTTACCGTCAATAATATAAATCTCCTTGACGAGTGGTAAAACTTCTTGCATCGCTTCGAGATAGAGGCGGCGGCGGGTGACATCTTTCGCTTTCTGATACTCTGTACGAATCGCCTTGAACCGATCTGCGTCGCCTTGCGCTTCGTTCACGCGTTTGAGGGCGTACCCTTGTGCTTCCGAAATTTGTTGCGCTGCCAATCCTTTTGATTTCGGGACAGATTGGTTGTAATCGCGCCACGCTTCGTTGATTAAACGCTCCTTCTCCTGTTTCGCCTCGTTAACGGCGTTAAACGCGGCTTTCACCGTTTCCGGTGGATTGACATCCTGCAGGGTTACCGTTGCGACATCTAAACCTGTCTGATACAGATCAAGAAGTTGCTGTAGATGTGCTTCAACTTCGGCGGCAACTTCGATACGCCCCACCGTCAACACTTCCGTGACAGTCCGGTCACCAACGACTCGGCTCATTACGGATTCTGAGAGATCGCGCAAAGTCCGCTGTGGATTCCTGATAGAGAACAGGAACATTTTCGGGTCCTTGATTTTATACTGAACCACCCACTCGACATCGGCGATACTCAGATCGCCCGTCAGGAGCAGCGATTCCTCCGAATAGTCGCGGGTATCATACTGTGTACGCACCCCTGCTCTAAGCGTCCGAAACCCGAATTCCTCTTTGAAGACTTTCCGGACTGGCACGTTAATGGCTCTCTCAATACCGAGCGGTAATTTGAAGTGGAGTCCGGGTTCGGCTTGCCGGACCGACTTCCCGAACATCAGGACGACCGCGATTTCGTCTGCTTCAACGGTATAAAAACTCGTCGCTAAACAGGCGAGGATTATAATACCGAGGATCACCATCAGCACCCGTTTGGGAGTGATGAGATGCCTATAAGGTTGCTGCGTAATCAATTCTTGGAGGTCTTGCATAAGTGCTCTCCTTCTTCGTTATATGTACTAATGAAGTAATGATAACCTCTTTGGCAAAAACAGTCAAGGAGAAATGGTTTTCAGTTATCATTACGATTTTTCTGATGAAGTTTATAGAAATGTTGTTTGATGGAAGGGAGAAGATTGGACAATTGGCTGTTTTATATCGGGAGGGATGGTTTGTAGTTCTGAGTTTGAGAGTTGAGAAGTTGTTCGGAGATCGCTTCTACACCGGAGAGGACGATTGCTCAAGGTAGGCTTGATAGAGACGTTGTTTGAGGTCGGCGTTAATTTCTGGTTTCGATAATTTTGTGTAGAGTTCCAACTTGTTATTGACAAAATCTAATAAAATGTCCTCAACCACCTGATCAAACTTATACCGTTTATTGGTCTCCGAATTATCCCCTTCAATCACCTGCCGAAGCTCCTCGTTTTCATGCACTTTTCGGTGAATGGTCTGAATGTCAACCTTATCTTCCGGTGTGAAATCTATGTGATAGGCACTGTTGAGGGCATCAAGGATATTGGAGAGAAAATCTTGCTCAGGGTCCTTGCGTGGAACAACATCGCCGCTAAATCCTTCGACTTTGCTATCTCCTTCTTCAAGAGAGAGTTGTAAATTCTCATGCGTTTTCTGTACACGAAACGAATCCAAGTCCACGGAATCAAGGAGACCTTGTAGGTCGGAGTGTTCCCGTTTCGGGAGTTTCTTGTTGAGACTGTGACTGAAAACATACAACTTCTCCAATGCCACATCAGAGAAGGTCATCAACTGTGAGATGTATCCGTAGCGTCGAATGTAACTCTGCAAGGTGGAACGAAACGCCTCTCTGTCATCTCTTTCAAGTTCCGACCACTGCTCAACAACGTCATCAAGAACGCCTTGTAGCAATTCGTCGGGCTGATCAGGGTCATAAAAGATAAGACAGAATTCATCAATAGTCGCCTCATCGTAGAGGTCAAAACCCTCCAATTCGCTCTGTAGGTCATACAACCGATTCGGGTCGGTCTCCTCGGCGAGCATCGTGGTCTGATAGTACTCCTGAAAAGCTTCCTGTATCTGCTCCGGTTCATTCACAAAGTCGAGCACCAGTGTGTCGGTTTTTCCAGTAGCGACGCGGTTCAGGCGGCTCAAGGTCTGGACACATTGCAGTCCGTCTAACCGTTTATCAACGTACATCGTCTGTAGCATCGGTTCATCGAAACCCGTCTGGAACTTGCTCGCAACGATCAGAATCCGATACTGCGGATCCTTGAAGCTGTCCGCAATAGAAGTGCTTGGTGGCAACGCGTTCATTCCGTTTTCCGTGTAGTCCTGCCCGTTGTCGGTGTCGTGCACCGTGTCGCTGAACGCTACCAGACACCCGTAGGAAAGCCCCATCTGCTTCATCTGCCGATCAAACGCCTGCTTGTATCTGACGCAGTGCAGTCGCGATGACGTAACCAACATCGCCCGCCCTTTCCCTTCAATCGTCTTTGCGGTGTGTTCGATGAAGTGTTCCAACATAATCCGGGTCTTGGTCTCAATGCTGTGGTGTTGCAGATCAACGTAATTGGTCAATGCTCGCAGCGTCCGCGCTTTCTCGTACGCTTTATTCTCCGACACACTTTTGACCAGTTCAAAATATCTTTTAAAGGTGGTGTAGTTCTGCAGCACGTCCAATGTAAACCCTTCACTGATACTCTGGCGCATCGAATAGGGGTGAAACGGGACAAATATTCCTTCTTCATCCTTCTGCCCAAAAAGTTCTAAGGTCTTGTTTTTGGGTGTGCCGCTGAAACCGAAATAGGAGATATGATCCTGCATTCTGCGCTGTTCCATCACCTCAAGGATTTTAGCGTCTATATCTGATATTTCGTCGGCATCATCTTCCGTTACGCCTAACTCAATCCCTTGCGAGAGCGAAAGCCTGAGATTCCTTGCAGATTCACCGCTCTGTGAGGAGTGCGCTTCGTCAATAATCACTGCGAAGGTCTTGCTTTTGAGCTTACCAATCTCCTCGGCAATCACACTAAACTTCTGAATCGTTGAGATGATGATGTCTTTGCCGGATTCAAGGAAACCTCTGAGTTGTGCTGAATTCTTGTCAACAGCATGAACCACGCCTTCGACCTGTCCGACTTGCTTGATTGTGTCCTGCAGCTGCTTGTCAAGTAAACGCCGATCCGTCACGACGATGATGGAGTCGAAGATCCGATTTGTAGTGTCCGAAGAGCTGAATAGATGCGTCAGCAGATGCGCCAACCATGCGATGGAGTTTGACTTCCCGCTCCCTGTGGTATGTTGGATGAGGTAGTTATACCCAACCCCTTCTTTCTTGATAGCCTTTTCCAATTCACGAATTACGTCCAGCTGATGGTATCGCGGGAAAACGAGTACGCGGTGCTTTACATCTTTCACCGCACTAATTTTGTCATCGTAAACCTTTTCTGTGGTCTCCTGCTCATGGATAAAGTTGTTGATCAGTTCCATCAGGTTATTGGGCTGCAGGATGTCTTCCCACAGGTAGGCGGTCTTGTGCCCTTCTGGATTGACTGGATTTTCAATATCCTTGTTAAAGGGGAAGAATCGGGTCTTACCGCCCTGCAAGTGTGTTGTCATAGAAACCTTCTCGTTACCCACCGCGAAGTGCACCAGACACCGCTTGAATTGGAACAACGGCTCCCTTGGATCCCGATCTGCCCGATACTGTTTCTCCGCATCCGTGAAAACCTGACTGGTGAGGCTGTTCTTTAGTTCCATCGTTACCAACGGCAGACCGTTGAGGAACAGGGTCATATCGAGCGATTTCTCGTTTTTCTCGGAGTAATGCAGTTGTCGAATGAGGGAGAATCGGTTTTGCGCGTAGCGTTTTTGATGGTCGGGGTTCATGCCACTTGACGGGAGGAAGTAGGTCAGCGTAAAATCGCAACCCCGATCCTTAATGCCTTTCCGTAACACGTCTAACACACCGCGACGCTCAATCTGTTTGTTGATACGGTCAAGGAGTTTATCTGGCGTGTCTTCTCCGTATTGGCGTTTGAGTTTCTGATATGTGTCCGGTTGCGTGTCTTGAATAAACTGCAGCGTCTCACTGGGTATCAGGCAGAGGGGTTTATCGTAGTGATAAGATTGTAACACCCGGTAGCCAGACCGATGGAGGCGTTGTTCGATGTGGTCTTCAAAATCTGTCTCTGTATACCTCAGCATGGTCTAAACCTTTTTTTAAGCAGATGAAGGTTGCTGCTGCATCATAGGGATCACGTAACTCCGAGTCTATCACCCTATCAATCGTTTCAGGGTTTGTAGCATAGCATGATACAAGGTTACCTTGAAGAACTCGTAGCAGCCTATCAATCGTTTCGGGGTTTGTAGCATAGGAAACCGTTAGCCTGTGCATCTTCCGTGAATTCCGAATTGTCATACCCGTTCAATCGTTTCGGGGAGACTCTAAGGAGAACCGCGTATCTATTTCCTCTAAACTTTGCGCCGTCATTGCTTGTTCTAATAGCGTGTCCAGGAGTGTTAGGTTGTCGATATTGCGGATTTCACGTGAAAGCGTTTCAGGCACGTGCTGAAATTGGAGCTGCAGGAGTTTCAGGACCGCGTCCTGTTTACCTTCTGCTTTACCTTCTGCTTTGCCTTCTGCTTTGCCTTGTTCTCTAAGAAATTCGGCTGTTGTCTGTGCCATCGTTTCCAACTCCTTAGGGTTTCTAATGCGTTGTTTTTTTATGATATCCACTAACGGGTCGCGCTCATCAACAGAACGCCGATGGTATATCAACTGCAAAAAATACCGGAGTGCCTCCGTAACTTGCGGGGCGAAATCTTCATCTAATGCCGCTATATGTGACATAGCATCTGTTAAGGTTTCGCTTATCTCTGTCTCGTCTGCATGCTCCTTTTGAAGCACACGTAGCAACCAGCCCAGCGGATGTCCGAATTGCGTCAACGCCTCTGCTTCCGTCTCCTTGACTCCTAAAAACAGCGTGTCGAAACTCGGAACGAAACGCTCCAAGATTTCAGGGACATCCATGATCGCTGTTAGGGACACCGGCACGCTCCACGGACGATCACCTGTATAAAACAGGATTGGCAGGATCGGTTGTAAACGTCTTTCATTTTCTGGAAGTTTCTTGGTTTCCCATTCTCGCCGTTGCGACTCCCAGATTTGCACCATGTAGGACAATAACCGAAACCCCATCGTTTTATCCACTGTGGATTGGTGTTCAATGAGGATATAGATGAGCAGTGCCTCGCTATCTGTGGCATCTGTATTTTCTTGAAACGGGACACTCAGTAGCACATCTGACTCACGTTCTTGCAGTGCTTTAGAGATAAAACTCCTTTTCTGGTATGTGATCTGGCTGAAGTCGAGAAACGTCTCGATGTCGGGTGCGATAATTTGGACTAACCCGCGCACGTATTCCCTGTCTTGAAGCAAGCGTCTGAGGCTCCGGTCAGGGAAGTGTTCTATCTGAGTCTCTTGCGTTTTGGGCATAGATGTCTATAGTTTCCAAGTGTTGAAAAAACATTTTGCAAAGTATAACATAGGAATCCCGAAAAATCAACACGATATAGCGAAATGCTATGAAATCTAGCGAAATCCAGCGAAATCCAGCGAAAATTTCTGGGTTTTTTCAAAAAACATAACATATATTAAGTGTTAACACCTTTGAAAATACAACACCCAAAACGGACAATTGGATGACCCTGTATCGCACGCCGAGGGAAAAAAATAGGGTCTAAACTTCGTTTCGGACATCAATTTTGCCGGTCACCGCTTCGGAGATGAGGGATTGACGGTATTCTTTGAGGAGTTCAATCTTTCGCTGCTCTGCGGCTATCAGTTCGTCAATCTGTCCGGTTTTGTGGTCAAGGAACGCGGCGATTTGCTGCTGTTCGGAATCAGGAGGTATGGGTAAGAGTAGATTTTCAATTGATGGTTTTCCCAAGCCGTATCTGGTAATTCCATTTGAATTCACCTCAAAATATCTTCTCGTTCTATCGGATTGAATAAATCTAAAAATAAACTCCCCAAGACAAGCATAGGGTCTAATCAATGTTAAATG
>VYCT01000041.1 GCA_009843785.1 Candidatus Poribacteria bacterium
TTTAATCTCAGGCGTAGGTTTACTTTGACGAAATTCTTAGGGCATTTATAATTAAAACGTTATTAGCACTATTGGAGTTTCTCAAAAACATCAAGATATTGCTGTGCGATATTTTCCCAATTGAACCGGTTGCGAATCTGGTCTGGGGCGCGCCGCCGGAAATCTTCAACCTGCTCCGGATATTGTTCCAACATCTGAATTTTCTCTATGAGTGATGCAACGTTTTTGTCAAAGAGTACGCCGTAATGCCCACCCTCCAAAACTTCATCATTGAAGGGCGTATTCAGTGCAAGAATGCAGTTGGAAAACCCTAACGCTTTCAGAATGGAAGGGTTAATACCGCCAAATTGATGTCCGTGGATATAGGCGAAACAGTGATGGTGAAGTTCTTTAATGTGTTCAGAACTATCAATGTGCCCGAGGAATTTGACGTTTTCGTTGGCAATGTCTTTTAATTTCGCTAAAAATTCGTTTTCGAGTTTATTGCCTTTGTAATCAGCCCCACCTGCTATAGCGAGTTGTTTTTCGCTGTTCGAGGCAACGAACGCCTCCAAAATGAGGTCAGCATTGTTATCCGGAACAAGCCGACTGGCAATGAGGTAATAATTCCGAGCTTCGAGTCCATAAGTTTCGAGAACTTCTGGGTGCTCCGAAGGCTCAATGTTTGCGCCGTAAGCGATATAGGTCGTTTCCGCACCCAACTCCTCAAGATAGAGTCGCTTCATTTCAGAAGCATCGGTAATGACAATTGGAAATGCCGCTGTTGCCATCTTTGCCGCCCACTTGAAGTAAATCGCGCCCAGCCCCTTCCATTTCGGACGGAGCCATTCCATCCCATCAACATTGATAACAGCGGTTTTACCTGCAATGCGGAAGAACCATCCAAAAGGTCCGTTACCCGCATTCCACGCCAGAATAACATCGGATGCCGTAACCGAAGCGTGTACCGTTGCGAGAAAACTGTGGCTGAGGGTACTAAACAGCTTATGCTCTATACTCGGTAAGTAAATGAGTTTGATGCCTTTCCATTCCGCCGGCCTCTCTTTGAAAAGTGCCTTCCGACAGTAGACGATGACTTCATGCCCTGCTTCCACCCAGCGCGGGGCGAGTTCCCCCATGATCGTTTCCAATCCACTATAAGTGGCGGGAAGCCCGCGTATGCCTAATACCCGAATTCTCATCCTTTTTTCTTACCTCGTCCTAATACACGTTGCAAATCAAAGGGTCCTCTATATATTATACCCATTTTAAGCGCGAAAGTCCAATTTCTTTTGACGACAGGACACCTCAAAACAACGCTATATCACCTTTGATAACAAGAACGGTATAAATCTTCATTTTTTGTTCAAATAGCGTTTTATCCGCTTTGACGACTGAAAGGTCCCGAACCCACGTTATTTTTACCAAGGAATTCGGGTCAGAAATTTGGCTTCGATTTCATTGGCATTTTCGTGTACATCTAAGCGATTTCCTAAGTTCCGCCGCCAGACCCGCGTCCACTCTGCATAAATTGAATAACGTCCAATAACAACCCAGTTAGCCTCGATTGAGAGGCGATGTTCGCTTTGTGTAATACCAGATAAAGGGGTCCATACGTCATCTTTGGGCGCGTCAGGCGGATGTTCCTTATCAATATCGCCTGTTCCGTGACGCTCCAATTCATACCCGAAAACCGTTTCAAGTTTATCTGTCCACCGACGCCGTAATTCCAGCCACAAGTTATCAGCATCGGAACCGATCTGATGTCCAATAGGTGTCGTAAAGTGCTTATAGACATTTACCGGGTTTACATGCGTATAGGCGTATTGGTTGATAAAAGCATATTCGGCTCGGAAATCGGTATCTGGAATGCCAAAAGGGTCTGTGAGGTATATGCCACCTAAGATGCCAAACTTGGTATCCCAATGCTTAAAATTAGCGGCGGGATTCCCATCGTCAACCATCAGTTCGCCATAAATTTCAAAATCGTCTATAGGGCGAAGGCGCATATCGACACTCATAAGAACATTGTCCCCGCTGCCGGGGACGCGACCATCTGCCCGTGAAATGGGTTGCTCGTTAATCAAATAGATATTGACAGGATTCAGATAACCCGGTTCAAAACGGTTGCCGTAAACGACGACTTCAGAGAGACCAAAGCCGAATCTATTCCAGAAATATCCTTCTACCCTATGCCCCGAAATATACTTATCATTGATGTCCTCTGCCATATCTTCTAATACGCCGGTAAATGCGGTGAAGGTAACAGGATCGTAGGTGGCTCGCAATTTGATCATGTCGATCGCCAACGGGTTTTTAGAGATGAGTAAGCTGTCATGATAGCCTGGGCCCCACTGGAGCGTCTCTTGTCCGAGCTGCAACTCAAACCACGGCAAGTCGAACTTCATATAACCGTTAATGGCAGTCCGATTTTTGAGGCCGCCTTCCAATTGCCTAATTTTCGTCTCATCAGGAAAAAAATCTTCAAAGATTTCACCGTATACGAACCGATGCGCTATATCGGTGGTAAAGGCGAATGTTTCCGCTACCTGTCCATAAAGGTGCGGATAGATCGTGGTAACGAACATGTTGCCTTCAACCGGCTGCGCCTCCGATATATTATCAACAAGGTGCGTGATCGTACGTTGAGACGCTCTCAGATCAAAGGAGAAACGATAGTCTTCACCTGCCATTGTCATCACGTGCAACCGCCCGTTAGACTGGCTTTCGGGTGTAGCCGTGGCACCGTTTTCCGTAGCAATTTTCGGAAACTCGCGAACTTCACGGTAAAACGTTAACAAGGCGTTTAACCGTGCTTGATCAATCGTACTCAATTCGATTTCACCGTTTTCCTGTTTCCGATGTGCCTCCAATAGGTACGATACCACCTGTTTTCGAGTCAATGGTAAAGAACCCCGCCGTATACCGGGTAAAATTCGCTTATTAAGTAAACGATGTACAAAACGATAGGTTTCACGATTAAAATCAGAAAGATCTGGGTTAAGAGGAACGTTAATCAGTGAAGAGGCTTCTGTTAACGGGGAAGCGAATAGCAACATTGCAAAATAAGTAATTAACAGATTCCGTAAAACTATCATGTTTCTGTTTCCATCCTATTTGAGAATTACCATTTGGCGTGTAGCTCTGAATTGACCCGCCTGAAATGTGTAAAAATAGATACCACTCGCAACAGGTTCACCCACAGCATTTCGACCATCCCAATACGCAGCACGAGACGACGTGTGATAGGTGCCAGCCGTTTGGAAGCCAAGAGATAACTGCCGAACAGATTCGCCTTTTAGGTTATAAATATCAATATGGACATTCGCATCTTCTGCCAAATCGTAAGGGATCCACGTCTCCGGATTGAAAGGATTCGGATAATTCGGCAAGAGCATGGTTTCCGGTGGCACTGTTGTATGGATTAGATGTTCTAAGGTAGCAATTCCTTGTCGAAAAATATCAGAACCATCATCTACCAAACGTGCTTCAGTGAGCCATTCATCCACAAGCGCAGCATGTTCTGCTGGAATAGGTATAGATTTTGACGGGGCTGCAGGGTTGTTAGATTCACCGAAATGTGTGGCAACAAGAAGCAAGTCGATGATATCTACACCTCCATCCTTGTTCACGTCAGCTTTCGGATGTCCTGGAGTTTTGGTCCCAAAACGACTTGAAACCAAGATGAGGTCTTGGATATCGACAACGCCATCGTTATTTATATCCCACGGTAACGTTTGGGGTATAGGCATCCGTGCCTGTACATCAGGTAAAGCTGCTTGCCAACCAGCGTGAAGCCGCTCGCTGAGGTGTGTGACGAGTTCGGCGTTTTCCGGGTGCCTCGCGATATTGACAGTTTCATCTGGATCCGCGTCATAATCATAGAGTTCCACGCCACGACTACCATTTAGCCCCCACTCTGTGTATCGGTATTGTTTAGTGCGGATAGAGTTACCACCATTCGCAGCCCCTCCATCCCTACTAAAAGCAGCAGTCTTCCAAGGACGGGTTGGTTGCTCAATGACCGGCATCAAACTTGTGCCTTCCAACTGCTGTGGTATCGGAATTTGACAAGCATCACACAGTGTTGGATAGATGTCAACAAGTTCTGCCAAGGCATTTGTCCTAGCTTTCGGATGAGTTTGCCCTGGCACACTAACTATCAGCGGCGAACGGAGAGAAACCTCGAAAAGCGTTTGCTTTCCCCATATCCCGTGTTCGCCAAGATGATGTCCATGGTCCCCACAGAAAACGATGACAGTATTTTCGGTGAGTCCCAGCGTATCAAGCTGTGTTAATACGCGTCCAATTTGTGCATCCATATAACTTGTAACTGCAGCGTACGCCCAAATTAACTCCAAGGTTTTCGCATCAGAAAGCGGTTCCGTTCCAGAAGGTAAATCTTTATAAGCTCTGATAGCACTCCAATTAGTGAGAGCTCTTGCAGGGGCATCTTTAGGGGGCATAGAAGAAGCGGGTAAGTTGAAAGCTTGCGTGTTATACAAGTCAAAGTATTTTCGCGGTGCTTTCCACGGCAAATGCGGTTTGTAAAACCCGACAGTCAAAAAGAATTGCTGCTCTTTAATCTTCTCCAACACCTGAACTGCCCGTTTCGCAGTCTCACCATCTCTGAGTTCATCGTCTTCAACATCAAGTGCTTGCCAAGATGGAGTGGTTTGTATATCAAAAGGTCTCCATACGGGTCGCCACGACGGTACACTCCATGAGTTTTCATCATCTTGGAGTGTTGGAAGGTGGAATACTCTCCCAACAGATTGTGTATGGTAGCCGTGTGCCTTGAAATGCTGGGGAAGTGTTACCACGTCGGGTAATTTTCGTCGAAAATCCGCTGAATTATTTAGTACATTCGTTGTTTCCGGGCGTAACCCTGTTATCATTGAAGTCCGAGATGGACTACAGAGTGGGTATTGGCAATAAGCACGGTTGAAAAGCGTCCCTTGTTCAGCGATTCTATCAATATTAGGTGTGTGCATCTCTGGATGTCCATAACACCCAAGCATCGGTCGTAGATCGTCAATAATAATAAACAATACGTTGTATTGCCTGTCAGCATTAGCAGAGTATTTGGGCAACAGTCCTGTTGTAAAAGCAGCCGCGCCTGCTTTCAAACTTGTTGAGAGAAAATCGCGCCGAGTCAGAGGACGTTTCATTGATAGGTGTTCAGCCTCTTGGACAACTGTCATTTCCGGCATAATGTATAATGACTCCTAAGGAAATATTATGGCTATTTCTCCATCTCTCACAGAGCCTCTGAATAGGATAAAGAGTTCTGCTTCGTTTTTTTCGGGGAATTCAAATGATAGACGGAGATATTCAACGATTAACGCATCAAAGGTTCTGATATACTCGAAGTAAAACATTCCAAATGTTTCCGATTTTAGTTTCTCAACAAAGGCATCTTCGAGATTCTCAAGCCCTTCCAACAGTTCAGGATTTTCAAGGTTCTCTTGGCGATATATCTCTACTAAATCAACCCAAAGTCCTTTTCTAAAACCCAGTTCTTCTTTTAAGATGTCTTCAGAGGCAGCGAATACAGTAGAAAAATCACCGGTTTCCTCGGCTTTTTGGTGTGCTTCCGTCCGTCTTTCATTGACTCTTTCCATTGCCGCTTGCGCCAATTCTAAAGAATCCATTTCTAAAGAATCTTGTGGAGGCTTAACAACCTCCATGATTGGCTGCGTCACCTCTTGATCGCATCCAATCAGCAATACAGATAGGCAAAGCATCAATGTAATCAACAATGTCAGTAATTTCATCTTAACTCCTATTCAAATAAACTATGAATTTATATGGTTATTTAGGGGCGTTTAGTTTAAAAAGCACACCTAACTATTATACCTTAATTCTGCCATTGTGTCATGGAAAATTGAGGCGATTTTTGGGTGAACATCAAACGGCTCTCTGGCAGGTACGGGATGCAAAGTCTGCCGTGCATACTCACCGAATTTACTGTCCATTGACAGTTCGCAAAAGTCGCACAAGGCGGCGAGCGTCTCGTCTGGTTCTAATGTTAAATCCTCAAAACGGACGAGATGGATACAATCAGATGAGGCTTGCATCAAACGTAGCCCCTCTCGCATAGTGAGTATCCATTCTACGGCTGCCCTATCAAGATGTCGTTCAAAATGCCTAATCCCATCAACGATCTCAGAGAAAAGTGGGTCTGTTTTAACGAGTTGTTCAACTAAGAGTTGCCACTTTCGATCATTCACGCCCCACCAGTCGTGTTTTTCGCCATCAACTTCGCCACCGAGCCGCTTTGACCAGTTCGCGATTGAATGGCATGTATCCCATCCATTCCGTACGAGAAAGATAAAACGGGCATCTGGAAATAGGGTCCGCACGAAATCTACCCTGAAAATGAGTTCGGGATACTTATCAACGAGACGTTTTGAACGCGTCACTGCCAAATAGGCACCAAACATTTGGGCGGCGCGTTGACGCATTGCGCCAGTTGCATCTTCCGCCGTAAGCCGATATTTTGCATCGGCTCGGCTGTAGTTTCCGATGATGTCTTCATGCGGATGGATAACATGCCATATCGCTTTCGGTTCGTTGAGATAGCCAATTTCTCTGTGCATGGAAAGCACGATGCCGAGTATCGTGGTACCGCTGCGTCCGGTACCTAAGATAAAGATAGGTTTCTCAACAGACTTGTATGTCCGGTTATTCGTGGAAACTGTTTTCAAAAGAGAAAAGACAATCGGATTTATCCAACGGCCCTTTGTGGTTACAGGACGTCCTTCAAAGAAAGCGTAACTCATAAGGCGAGTCAGTGCTTTCATCGGACGCGTTTTGATATAACTCGGATTAATTTGGGCAATCATAGCGAATAGTTGTCAGTTATCAGTTGTCAGTTGTCAGTTACTTGCTTATGACAGTTGCTTTTCTGCTGACTGCCATAACATATCTCCTTAACTGATAACTGACGACTGACAACGCCTCACAATCTTCTTTTTAGGGTTTGTCGGATATTTTTCATTCGATCAAGGTTAAAGAGGAATGCGCCCCCTAATTTCACTGGGAAACTCAATAGATGAAGTGTCAAACTCGCGAGGTTAGGTTGTATTGACGCAGGGCTATAGTTATGTCTTTTCATGAGGGCTGCGGTTATTGTCTGGTTGAGGTAAATCTCAGCAGAACCGAGTTCACCCGCATTTGTGTCGCTGTGCCAACTGTGTGCGCGATGCGGATTGATACCGAGTTGCTGAGGTTGATCCGCGGCGACAGAAGACCCGACTTGCGGGACTTGGAGCATCTCATCGGCGTAAGTAATACCTACAAAATCACAGAGTGATTTGACTGTCGTTTCAGGGTGTCTGAGAAGTTCTTCAAAGTAAATAGAAATAACTCGGCCATGCTCCGCAAATTGATCCGCCGCGCTAACAGCAGTCCGCCATATATGGCTGATGGTTATCGGATGATAGTTCACCCAATCACGAAGCATCTCTTTTATAGGCAGATCGCTTCCACCAAGGGATCGGCGTTTCCACTTCCTTTTTTGGGATAGCAGTACGTCCCGCGGGTCGCGAATCATGTTAATCACCCGGGCGTTAGGGTAAAGTTCAAGGATATCTGCAATGTAAAAGACGTTACGTGGCGTTTGGTCGCAAGGGATAGTTTTATCGTTTTCAGCTGTCTCATCGTACAGAAAGGCTTCAAAGAGAGATGCCGATGTATCCGGATATGTACTTAAACGCTCAAGAAACGCCTGTGCCTCGCCCAGAAATCGACGCGGATTTCCGTATGTACGATACCCCTCGCGTTGAATGCAGTGTAACTCGGAAGCAAGTTCCTCTGCCATTTTCCGACGCAATTTCGATGAAAACGGGGGCGCGCATAATTGACCAAAAAAATGGAGTTCACCAAAAGTGTAAACCCTTGGGTGTTTCCCTAATATACGCCCCATCATTGTCGTTCCGCTGCGGCTGTTCCCTACAACAAATATCATTTGTATCAGTAACCAGTTACCAGTTACCAGTTACCAGTTAAGAAAGAAGGTTCACTGTTACGCTTGCGTCTTTAATTGGTTACTGGCCACTGGTTACTGGTTACTTCTTCACCTCTTTATCTTCAGGATTCCGAAACTGTTTTGAGGGATAGTGAATTCTGTCGCCTTCCCAACCCATTCTTGGATACGGACTTCGATTTTACCGGATCCCTCCATTTCGGCATTGCCTCCATTCGTCGCATCGAGCCTCTCATTGGCAACATAACGATAGGTAACACCGCCTTTATAGTGTTTGCCATCAATGAAAAGTTGCGGCGTGTGTTGCTCGCTTGTCCGATTACTAATGAGGATCATAAGGTGCTTTGCTGCTTTGTCGCCAATGACTTGTGCCTGAATACCAGGCATCTGTTTCCCCATGTACTCTATAGCACCCATGAGAAAGCGTTGATTTTGGATTGAGAGATCAAATTGTGTATCTGCTTGCGCGCATGCTTCGCCAATCAGTTGAAAAGTAGGATAGACAGCGCGCCGAATCGTGTTTCCGTAATCCGATCCTGGTTCACCCCCATACTTCCAAAAGGTGCCCGGTGTCACGGGCGTTACCCGTGAAAATACCGGGAATCCCTTGCCGGGACCAGTAATCACGTGAAAGTTTGCTTGTGTAACATTAGGCATCGTTAACATTTTAACAAAAAAGTCGCCGACGTACATTGCATGGAGGTGTGTATTTGCAACACGGTTGGCAGGATTAGCGATGTTCCACTCGGTTATCCACATCTCCTTATCTGGGAATAATTTTTGATAGTAATCAAGGGCTTCGGAGACAGCAAAGTGAATCCATCCGATCAGGTACCCTCGCATCTCTTCTATCTCTTTTTTTCGGACGGCTTTGTAGGCGTAGACATGGACGGTGTAAGCATCGTAAAAACTGGTGTCCTCTGCAAGCCCTTTATCCCATTTGCGTTGCTGTGTTTTCACCAACCACCCCTCTTTGTGGAATCCAATCGGTGTAGCACAAACAGATATTTTTATATCCGGGTTAACGGCTTTCATCGCTGCAGCATGTTTTTTGGCTTCCGTGATGTAGGTTTCGACCGTAGGGTATTTGTTAAGATAGTGTGGTAGATAGTACTCGTTGCCGAGTTCCCAATGTTTAACCGCATATCCGTTGTCTTTGGCATAACTGACCCACGCGGCACTCTCCTCTGGGCTGCCCGTCCATAAGTTCACAACGACAACAGGCGTTATATTTAGTGTGTTACACAACTGCATAAAATCGTCGAAAAGAATTTCACCATTCCGCCGTTTTTGGAGTTTGACGTAATTACCTTTATTTCGTTGATTGAGTTTCGGATTCAGAGTTGATGCCATTTCGTTCTCAAAAAAGCCGCCCGGTTCCCAGTGATAGAAGTTTCCGACTGTACCGCCGGGGAACCGCAAGGTCTTGGGAGCAAGTGTCTTCGTTAGTTCAACAAAATCAGCATCAAGGTAACCATAATCACCGCTTATCATGTTCGTGTTGAAGCCGTAAAGTGCTTGACGGAGCGGTTGTGCATCGCGTGTGTTAATTTCTAAAGACAGGGCATCCGGTAACGGTTTTTCCTTTTCACATCCGATACTCAGCAACAACATTATCAAGACCAGTAACCAGTGACCAGTAACCAGTGACCAGTTAAAGAAGTCTGTAAAGTGTGCGAAAGTCTGCAAAGTTGCTAACTTCAAAACTTTAGGCACTTTAGCACAATTCGCAACTTTCTTACCGGAAACTGGAAACTGGAAACTGGAAACTTCTAATAGTATACGGATAAAAAACTTCATAGTGTTATCTTCAAAGGTCTATAGGTTGGCAGCGATCTATCGCTTGCGAACATGAGTCCCGCGCAGAGCCAGAAATAGAAGCCGTAGCCTCGAAACTCAAGCGTTCGATTGAAGAAAAGCAGGAATACCGTAACAGCGACCAGACAAAGCATAATGATCGCAACCTGCTGTGGCACGCGTGACGAAATTACATCTCTCGCTCCAGCAAACGGTGTGCTGACAGCCCTTTTGTAAAGGTTGAACGCGGCGCGAAAGAGTTGATAAAATATTAAGGCGAAAAAAATGAGTCCTAATAGGCCATAGAAACAGAGGATCGCTACCCAATATACATCTTTGAACCCGTTCTTACTGAGGACTTTCAGAAGGAACGAACGTTTACTCATATTGAGTCTCTCAATTGTAGTGTTTTGGTCTGCGCCATAGCCCAAGATCGGTTTGTTCACGAGAACTGTTGGGACATTCCCAATTAAGGCTCCGAGTCGTTGTTTTTGTGCGACACGGACGTAAGAACCGGAGAATACACCTGTCACGTTACCGACAAGACCAACCCTCGCTTTGCGTGGATTTATGTATTCAAGGTTGAACGGGTTTACGACCGCTAATAAAAGACCGAAAACCAACAAGGTCGCACCTGCTAACTGGAGCGTCTTTTTCCAACCGAAATGGAAATAATACCACGCGCCCCCAGCAAGGAGCGCGGAAAAGGTCGCCGCGCGCGAATATGAACGCGCAATAAAAAAAAATAGCACCGCTGCACCGAGTAGATTCAAATACTCCAATCGTCGGATACGAGATAGATAGACGACGAGCACAAGAATCATAAAGACACCATAAATCACGGTATCGCCTAAAGTCCCGTAGACGCTACCAATTTCTCTGCCGAGTTCAAGCAATCTATACTCTTTGCTAAATCCACCGATGCTGAGTGTCGATTCTCGGGGTAGGAAGAAATCGAAAGCGGCGGGGCCGCCCACCCACTGAATAACGCCAGCGGCGAGTTGGAAGATGCCGACACCCAGAATTATCCGCAAAAGCGTTGTAATTCGTCTATCCGATAGGGAAGAGTTTGCAACAAGATAGAAGAGCACGATATACCGCGCAAATGGTCGGATATTATAAAGACTTCCTATCAAAGGGGACCCGTTTACCAATATCGAGAGGAGGACGACAGTATAAAAGCCGATAATTGGTAAATCAATCGCTGTTTTGACGAATGGGATACCTTTATAGAGTTTATGGATAACGAGTTTTCCAAAGGCGACATAGATGAGAATTTCACCGAAGAACCTTAAATAGGAGTAGGCGGCATCACTCACCGGTAAAAACTTCAGTACAAACTCTTCAAAAGCGACGTATCCTGTCAAAAAGTAAATCATTATTTTTTATAATACCTTGCGGATAAGTTCGATTGTTTTGTATTTTGATAGTTTTCGTTTTCGAGTCGCTTTCCATTTCATTACAAGCTTGGTTTCTGATATGGACCCAAAAAACCGATTTAGACATCGGACAAATCGGCGCGGAGGTTTAATCCTTAAAACACCAAGAGGAGAGGTCTCTGTCTAACAATTCAGCTAATTGTTCGTTAAAGGGTTTAAAATACGCCATTTGGCGTTCGCGTGTCTCTGGATTGAGCGGTGGCGGTACAGATTTCGCATCTTTCTGCGGTTTGTCGTTCCAATCCAGGACCGCTTTTCTCAACTTGTAAGCGATGGCATCTGGTACGAGTTTGCGAATGGTTCTTCTCAACGGGTTGTGAGATGCCAGAAATTGTGTAAACAGAAAGTTGAACCGCTCGGAACGTGGCATAGCGGCTTCGTTATGCCTTTCGCCGATGGCGGCAGTAAAATCGGTGGGAACGCCAATATGATGAAAGAGTTGTCCGCAGACAGCTGCGGCATCTGCTTTCAGATCGTCCGTCAGAATACAATGCACACGGTTTGAATCAAATTGGGTTATCAAATTCTTGACATGCGGATAATAGACACCGTTGTATTGATAAGCGCACTGTCGCCATTTAAACCAGTCTTCGTTTACGCGTGCCTCTTCAGCAGCGAGAGCCGCTTCATAGGTTTTGATATTCTCCCACCCTCTCCGCCGAGCCCACCAGTAAGCAGAATAAGCACGTGCTACCGGTTCCCGTAGCAGGACGACGACATGGATGTCAGTATTGTGTTCATAAATCCGCTGCATGACTTCTGGCGAATGCATCACCATCACATTTTTAGCGATAAGTTGTTTACCCACAATTTCACTGTCGGTGTGTTCTCCAACAAAGTACTTAGCGAAAGCCCACTCATATCCACGTGTGTATTCACGCGCCTGTAAGAAAAACGTCATCTCTGGCTGTGCATGCGTGTGTATATCTGGGTGTTGCGCCAAGTAGCGGAGCAATGAAGATGTTCCTGACTTTTGCGCGCCAACAATCATTAATTGGATTTTTCTGACGGTTTCCATGGTAGTGGTTTCCCTATTAATTTTGAAAGAACCTCAATATCACACTGATAATAATCGACTAAGCGATGGCGTGTTTCTTCTGATATCTGAATCTTCTCATCCACCTGGGTGTTTAAACGGAGATAGAGCGGTTCAATTGTGCGCCTGATTGTGCGCAACGGGTTATGAATGCTGGGTTTGTCGTGTGTCCATTGTCGCAATCGGAAGCGGAAGTCTCTATATTTGCGATGCAGTCCGGAATTGCGCATTTTTTCGGTGCGGTTTGTTACTTTAAAAGCATAGTCCCGGTAAAAACCAGCATCTATACCGGCGAAGTCGGATAGATGCGCCATGACCCTCGCGGGTTGTGCCGCCAGTTCCTCATAAAAGAGGACATGGATACGCGTTGGACTGAATTGGTTAAAATAGCGTTCCAAGTAGAGAGCATAACACCCCTGGCGGAGTGTTTGCAGGTGCTGTTCTTCATTCTCCGCGCTGCTGTCTAAGGCAGTGAAGAGCAATTCAACATAGGCATCAAAACTTAGCGTTTCCGGTAATTTACCAATCTGTTTTGCGAATCGATACCATGAAATTAACCTTGAAATCGGTTCACGCAGACTAAAAACTAACTTTGCATGTGGTAGAAATTCAGCGATTCTCTCACATGCTGTTTCACAATATAGGTAGTCCGGGGTCGACTCCATCCGTAATTGCGTTTCCTCGCAGTTAGGAAACAGGGCGGTATATTCTTCGACCTCGCCTTTATATCGATATTTTGAGGGGAGCGGGTAATCGCTGCTGAGGAAGAATCGGGTCTCCTTATAGGTCGCAGCGCAAATAGCCGGGTGGTCGGTTAGATAAGCAAACAGCGACGTTGTCGCGGCTTTCGTAGTACCACCTACAATAAGATAACTGTAATCCCCAACATTTTTCATATTTTTAATTATTAGGTTTCTGCTCCGATCTTTCCGTTGTCAAGATCGGGTTTCTGATTTGTTTCAACTTTAAGGTGTGCCTACTGTCTTCAAAACCAAGAGACCTGCGTCCTTCGGAGGAGGTACGTCAGGTTTCCGACAGCAAGGAATGCGGTGATTGATACGGACAGTGCCACACCGAGGATCCCCCACGTTTGGATTAGACTGTAAGCGATCAGGAAATTAAGAGTAGCCATCGCTACCATATTTACAAAAACAAGTCGGTACGCCTTTTGTGCGTAAAGTCCTGCGTTCAACACAGGTATCAGACAAGAGAACACCATACCCGTGCTGAGCCAAAAGAGGAGGTGTCCTATTAGTTGAATTGACACATCATCAAAGTCCCCACGCCCATACAAAAGCCAACTAATTTTTCCGTGAAATATCAACAAGAACAGTGCCACTGGAAAACCGATGATTATAGCCGTACGTGCGTTTAACTTGAGGGTTCGTGCTAATTTTTGTTTATCGCTTACCGCGTCGTCCGTTGCCATATCCGGCAAACCTGTCGTTGCAATACTAATACCGATCAGCGTCTGTAAAGCCGAGAAGATCTGGAAGGCAGACTTATAGAGCGTAACAATCCCGTCGCCAAGTAGCGAAATGAGATATACCTCGACCAACAAGCGATTTGTGATTTGTCGGACCGCGAAACCGAGTGTCGGTAAGGTGACGGTATTTCTCAAGGATCGTAGCGTATCCAGCGAAATACCTGTAACCTCATACCGGTGTCCTGTTTGATATGCCCCGATACACAACCAACCAAAATATCCCATAAAGCCCGCTGTATAAGCTACGGCGACCCAGTTTTCAAGATTTTGTGTATTCCATAGGAACAAAAATACAACAGCTGCAATACCAGCAGGCAGGGCATTTCGGAGCGCAACTGTTTTAAAATGCTGTTGACTGTTCAGGAACGCCCCGAGCACTGTGCTACCACACCCAAATATAATCAGTGGGGCACATAAGCGCAACAGTGTCGTCCCTTTTTGAACATTAATAGTTGACTTCCGTAACAATCCACCTGCTATCCATGGGGCAAGTAGTTCAATTAGAACGAAAATCCCGAAGCCAACGCCGATTAAAAAAAACAGGAGGCTATTCGTGAAGCGTCTGTATTCTGTGCGAGTCAACTCCTTTTCGCGTGTGACAAAGAGCGGAACAAGACTAAATTTAGCACCTTCCCGGACAATTGTATCAACGACCAATACAATCGTCAAGGCAGCAGTGAGTTCATCAGCTGTAACACTGAAACCAAATCGCTTTGGAATCAAGATCGCACGGACGAGAAGGCTCAACCCCATTCCAGCACAAGTAATCACCATGACCCCAAAAGTTTTATGCTGCAGGAGTTTTTTGAACATAGCAATTTTCGAGTTAAGGATGGACAGACCTATTTCCAACCATCCGGTAGATTTTTGCGAATTTCAATGTCACTAAACTCGGTAGCCGGACGTGGTCCGACCGATTTAGCCCACATTGCCATGCGATGAAGCCCCTCGTCTAATGCAACTTGCGATGTTTGTCCGAAAACCTGCTGAAACCTCTCATGGGAACAATAGGCGTGTTTAACCTCCTCCCTCGCGTGAACATTGATGACAGGCACTTCCCTATCCATAGCTGTCATCACTAAATCTGCTAGATCGTTCACTGAGACATGTTCATCCGAACCGAGGTTAAAAATTTGACCAGATGCTTCCGCTATATCCACTGCATGAGCGATATGTGGCGCAACATCTGCGATATGTGTGAAAGCACGCGTCTGCTCTCCATCGCCAAAAATCCGTAGCGGCTTGTCCTGCATGATGTTGTTCATGAAGATACCAATAACGTTTCGATACTTGTCGCTGATATTCTGGAGTTCACCATAAACGTTGTGCGGACGGAAAATCGTATAATCCAAACCGAAGAGCCGTTTAGAGACAGCGAGTTCCTGTTCCACCGCGTATTTAGCAATACCGTAGGAGTCTTCGGGCATCGGTGTAAGTGCTTCGTGCATCGGGAGTTGGTTCTCTCCATAAACAGCGATAGAAGAAGTGAACACAAACCGCTTGACATTGTGGTTGATTGCCGCATTGATGAGGTTTACACTTCCAATCAGGTTGTTCTGATAGTTAAATCGTTTGATAAAATGACTCAGTCCCTCCGCTGCATAAGCAGCGAGGTGATAGATATAGTCGAATTGATATTGCTCACAGAGTCGATTTATCAACTTCACATCAAGGATGCTTCCCTCAACAAAGGTTGCGCTGGGATTAAGATTCTCTCGGAAGCCACCGCTCAGATCATCAAGTGCAACAACGTCTATGTTACCTTGACGCAGAAGCTCGTCAACAACGTGCGCGCCCATAAAGCCCGCGCCACCCGTAACCAATGAGGTTTTTCTCATGTATTTTGCCTTTTATTTTAGTACTACAAGTCGTTTTGTCTGTTTGAATGTCGGTGTTGTCAATTCGCAGATATAGACCCCGCTCGCTACCTGTTCCCCGAGTTCATTCCTGCCATCCCAATGCGCCGCTCGACTGCGATCAAGATAATACCCGGATGCTTGATGCCCAGCAAAGAGGGTCCGAACAGTCTTACCTTCCGTATTATAGATGCGTATGGCAATCTCGGTATCCTCCGCGAGTTGGTATGGAATCCACGTCTCTGGATTAAAAGGGTTCGGATAACTCGGATAGAGCTTCGTTTGCAAGGGATCCTCAACAGGCATCAACAGATGTCTCAAGAAACGCCTAACCTGCTCTATTTGTGTAGCGTCTTCTGACATTTCTTCAATCTTTTGGTAAAAAGCATAAAGCAAGTCAATATCGGCAGCTGACAATGCAGAAATACGATTTGAAATCACATCTGGGGTTGGTGCTGCAGCACCGTTTTGATTTTCCTCAATAATCTCAATAATCCAAACCAGATCATCAAGGTTGACCTGCCTATCTTTGTTGGTATCAACGCGTGGGTTTGTCGGTGGGTTTTCTCCAAAGTGAGCCACAACAACAAGGATATCCAACACATCTACCTGTCCATCTTGATTGACATCGCCGGGAAGTGAGGTTTGAACTCCTTTTTCAACGACGTGCAACACTTGGTTTACCGATACATCCGTCAACTTTTGAACGATGCCGCTTGGCCAGTGAATAGTCAACTCACTCACTTTTTCATTCTGAGCGAGTCCAAAGTGAATGCGTTTTTGATCTTGCTGTGCCCAATGGATACCGCCGCTGTTTTCACGCAGTTGGGTTTTCCCATCAGGAGTTGTTACAAAAAGTCTCGCGCCAATTCCATCGCGATTGGAAACAGTTCCTTCCAAATCAATTTGCAGATAGTTATTGCCACTGCTGATATTGCGGAAAAGCTGATCAGGTCCTTTGTTAAAGGGGTACGCGCCTCTACCGTTGGTAACAAAAAAGTCAAGGTAACCATCCCTATCATAGTCAGCCATTGTAACGCTTTGTCCTCGACCCTGTATGCTACCTTCTGCTCCCCCTGCTCCCACTAATTCGACAAAAGTTCCGTCCCCCTGATTTTCATAAAGATGATTTGGGAAATTACTAATACTACTTGATCGGACAACATAGAGATCAACGTCCATATCATTATCAAAATCGCCAGCGGCAATCGAACGTCCGTTGATTGCATCAAAAAAAGTAGGCATTGGAGCAAATTGATCTTCCTGACTGATTAAAAGAACGGAGCGTGGTCGGTAGTTGAGTTCGTATCCAGAAAAGTTAATCGGCTCTACCTCTACTATTGGCTGCTGCGCCTCTATCAGCGCTTCAAATCCCGTCCAATTCGTTGTAATACCGGGGTTTGTATGGTATAATAGGGTCCACCGACTTGAATTCGGATCGTATCCGAGGTACATTCCCCAGCGCTCGCTTGTGGAACGCGGCTTGAGCCCAGCGACTCTTGGATCATCGGGATTTAATACAAATAGAAAGGATGCAACATTGCAGCAAGGATCGTTTGGAATAAATTCCCCATCAAACGCTGTCAACCTATGTCCTGCTTCCCCGATAGATAAATGGTGTAAGCGTGTCGCCCAAACGGTATGAATCTCAAATCGGACTTCCCCATTCGTTTTAAAGCTGAAACCCTTCTCACCTATGTTAACTTGAACGCGTGCTCTTATTTGACGTTCATTTTCTGTGTCAACATAATTACTGGAGAACCCCCGTGCGAGAAAGGCATCAGTCTGTAGGTCGCCATTGACATCCGCGAATGCCACATCTTGGACATTATAAAGACCTGCTGGAATCTTAAGAAACGTTTTTAATTCTTTAAAGGGCCTAATTGCTATATCATATACATATCCTGGATAAGAACTGCCATCCATAAAGATCTCCATGCTTCCATCGCCTGTTAGATCTGACATCTGCGCCAATGAAGTGTCTTTGGTAACTTGGAAACCCGCCATTTCATTGACATTAACAAAACCATTGGGAGCCTGCTCGAAAATCGAGGCAGTTACAAGGTCGCCTGTTTCGTCTGGGCGGACTCTACCCGTGACAAGCAGATCAAGTCGCCCGTCACTGTTCCAATCGAACCAAAGAGGTGATCTCCCTCGGAGTAATGGCAGTGATATACCAAATTCTGCGGCTTTTTCTACCAGCATCCCCCCTTCATTAACATAGAAATGATTGTTATGTTTTGGATTTATAGCGTTTGTTCCTCCGCCTCCACCTGATAATACAATTAAATCTTGGTCACCATCGTTATCAAAATCCGCCCACGCTACGCCGTGCGTATCCGTCTGCGGATTCGCGTCCCAAACTTCGTCGATAATGTCTGTGAAAGTGCCATCACCGTTGTTACGATAAAGACTCGGTTTATGTTTATGATTGGTAGCCCATAAATCAAGATACCCATCGCCATCAAAATCACCCCAAGCGTTGCCCCAGCTTTCACCGATTCGCGTAATTCCTGCCCATTGTGACACCTCTTCAAATTGGATGTCACTCCACGCGGTAGGCAAGAGACAAAGAACTAACAGTAGTATTAAATTTCGCATTTTCCCTCGTAGTGTGTATCTGAAAAGCATAACTCCAAAAGCCAGCAGTTTTCCACTAAAATAATTCAATTGTCCTATAATCAAATCACAGAATTTTGCTCGGAAAACCGAGAATTAAATAGCGTACTTACTTATAGTTTGTATCAAATGACCCCATGAGTTATACTTATAGTATGCGTTA
>VYCT01000204.1 GCA_009843785.1 Candidatus Poribacteria bacterium
TGCCAATTGTAACACGAAATTGGCCCAAATATCAAAATGTAAATTCACAAGGCTCCTCATATAGGATATCCGACCCTAAAATTTGACATGTCAGTGGAATCGTAGTAAAATAATCTGTAATGTATGTTATGGCAAGACATTTGTTCGCCAAACTTTACTCCTTAGTATATTATCAGCAGGTATTGATGGTTAAATCGGTCCACCGGTCAGAACGGGCAATGAATTGCCCTACTACGAACGGGGCTACTCCTAATTTTAGACTGGACAGACTACTCGAGGTAAAACAAGTGACACTAACAAGGGAAAAAATCACAAACATCCTTGCTGAAAAATCCGAATACCTTGCTGAGGCGTATGGCGTTAAGAGGATCGGCTTGTTCGGTTCTTATGCCAAAGGCACATACACTGAAACAAGTGATATTGACATCATCGTCGAATTTGAAACGCCATTAGGCTTTAAATTCATGGATTTTGCCGATTATCTCGAAGAACTCCTCGGGAAACCGGTAGATGCCCTTACCCTCGGTGGACTTCAAGGGATTCGGAATCCGCATGTCGCTCAATCCATAAGGGAAAGTATTGTCTATGTCCAATAGAACAGATACGGAAGTCCTATATGATATTTAAGAGGCTTTGCGCAGAATAAAAGCCTATACGCATGAGATGACATACAATGCCTTTCTTTCGGATACGCGTACGCAGGATGCCGTTATCCGCAATTTAGAAGTTATTGGGGAAGCGACTAAAAAATTATCTGTCGACCTCCGAGATAGACATCCAGATGTTCCTTGGAAAAAGATGGCAGGCACAAGGGATAGACTTATTCATGACTATATTGGTGTGGACATCGAAATCGTATGGCAAATCGTTATTGCAGAGTTGTCAGATCTTGCCTTGCAAATAGCAAAAATCAGCGTTAATAGTTCTAACACAAATGCCGAAAGTTAAGGTACAATCCTCTGCTTTGCGGTTTTTAACCCCAGGCATTGTGTAAGAATCGGAGCCAGTTGCCGTGCATGATGGCGGTGATGTCGTCGTCTTTATAGCCACGAGTTGACAATAAGCCCGGTATTTTCTGTAGGTCGGCGATGGTGTCCAAATCGCTGGGGGACTGTTCACGTCCGTAACCGCCGTCTAAGTCAGTACCGATAGCGGCATGCCGGCTGTTGCCTGCTAACTGACAGACATAGTCGATGTGGTCAACGACGCTGTTCAAGGTGACCTTGTGATGGGGCGTTTCGCCGGTAATCCAGCCGGGTTCGAGCATCCATGCGTCAAAGGCAGCACCGATAACCCCATCCCGTTCAAAGATCGCACGTAATTGTGCGTCGCTGAACTGACGTTGATGCGGTACCAGTGCGCGGCAGTTATTATGACTGGCGAGGACTAAGCCGTTGTAGTGGTCTAACGACTGCCAGAACGCCTGATCTGAGCAATGGGTGAGGTCAAGGATAACGCCTAACCGTTCCATTTCAGCCAACAGTGGCGGTCCGAGTTCGGTTAATCCGATTTCTGTGCCTGTTCCACCGGCGTAGCGTCCGGGGCCGTAGTGTGTCAGTCCGATCAAGCGCAACCCACCCTTTACCCAAACCTCCAATTGATCTGGCTGTAGAATCGGGTCGGCACCTTCCATACTAATTACGAATCCCAACGGAGGTGTGTTATCGGGGTCGGCTGTATCGTCTGTTGTCGTGCTCTCCCAATTCTGCCAGTCGTTGATGTGGTCGTCCAAGTTTTCTTGATCCGTAATAATACGGACCTGTCCTGTCTCTTCTAAAGCATGATAATAAGCCAATTGCCCTTGGGCGATGCCGTAGGCTTGGACAGGTGCAGCAAAATCGAAATGCGGGGCGGGTCTACCAGTTGAACGAGCAAACAGCGTAACGAAACTCAGAGCGATCCGCCCCTGACGCATTTCCGGGAAAGCCACGGTTCCTTGCCCCTTCCCGGGCAGCCTTACTTCTTGGGTGCGAATTGTATAGGCGGAACTCAGCAAATCCCGGTTGCCTTGTAAGGCGTTCATGGATAGATCGAGGTGTGCATCAATAATAAGCATAAAACATACCTTTCTAATGAGTTGAAATTGGGGTTAGATTAAATATGATTCGCAACCTGCACGAGATCTAAGATATTGACAATACCATCTCTGTTGACATCTGCCTCACTATCCGATTCGCCAATTGCATTCGCGACAATTACAAGGTCAAGGATGTTAATATCGCCGTCAGCATTGAGATCATACTGTGTTTCATCAATCAACTCAAACCGGAGAATCTCAGTAAAATCATAATTCTCACTATTACCGGCTGCGTCCCTTACGTTCGCCTCAACGAGTCCCCATGTTCCTGGCGGACTACCAACAGGTAGGAGCACCCTAACCTCGTAAGTGAGCGACTCGTTCGGATCCGCTATGAAATAAATACCTGAATCGAATTTGTCACGTTTACCACCGATATGAAAATGATGAAGGCCGCCAAGGGAATCGCGTAAACGTCCATATCCAGTCCAAAAGCCACTAATATCGTCCTTAATTCTAAACGTCATATCAACAATCGTTTCTCCATTCGGGTCTTCTGGTTGTGTGGGTTGTGCCTTGATCGTAATATTATTTACATCCAGCACAGGTGGCGCGGTATCTGGATTCGTTGTAACGATCTCAATGGTAGATGGTAATTCATCAACAAGCTGCTCCGTGTCGTGAAGCCCATGTTCCGGTGGATCTGTAAAGTAAACGCCTCGGCTGTTTCCTGCGGTATCCCGCATTTCGATGTAAGAAATTCTATACTCTCCGCTTGGAAAGTAATCCGGGATGTTGATACTAGCATTTACTTCACCTATCGGGGCAGTAAAATCTTTAATGTAGCCGTGGGCACGACCATAGTTCAAACTATAACGTAGCGTCCGAGAATAAGTCTCAGGATTATCATCATTCACCCATGCATAAACGAGATAGAGTTCATTTTTCTCAATAACCTGCCATCGCGCTGTCAGAATTTGATAAACCCTACCGCCTTTAGTCGTTGCATTTGACAAAGAGAGCCGCATCGAACCCTTGACGTACTCCGGCGGTTCATCGTCCGCGAGCGGGTTGTCAATATAGAGTCTCCAGCCAAAATCCTCAATTCCTTGCCATCGTCTATTGCCAACAGTATCCGTAATTCCTATCGCATCGGGTGTCCAATAACCGCTTGCAGCGTACTTTGACAAGGTTAGAGTGCCTCGTAAAATGTTGCTTTCACGAAGACGCCCCGCGTTTTTCCCAATAGGATTAAAATACATATAGGTGCTCGTTCCTTTTTTGCTGTAAATATTCGCGTATGCACCGCTAGCAGTGTCTAGACCGCCTTCAGTATGGATTTCAATATCAATAGTTATCTGTTTGTCTTCTTCCGGCGCGCCCTCAACTCGGATGTCTATGCTTTTAATCCGTCCTGGGTAGATATAATCAGGATAGAGGTTATAGACTTGGAACGTCAAGTCTTCGCGGATTTTTGAGATATAGCGCGTGCCGTGCATGACACGGTTCTGGATGAACTCATATTTAGCGGGCGCGCGGGAATGAAGTTTATCAGGGTTTGTGATATAGAAACTGATACTCTCTGCCATATCCTCGTCCGGGTTGGCACCGTGGGCATACGCCGAAACAAATTCAGTCTCCTGGGTGGTTGCCCAACCGTCTGGAACATTGGGGTCTTTATACCAGCTTCCGACCTTTATCCAATCTTGTTTGAGTTGGTCATCAAAGAGGTACGCCCATAAAAAGTGGGCCTTCTCGTGTAGGATCGTTCGGTATAGGTCGTGGATTGAATCTCTATGGAAAGCACCCTCCATGAACTCAATGTATTCCGCACTGATCCATGCAATACCTATCGCTTCTGGCTTTATCGGGTTAGGTGTTCCATCCAATCGCCTAACCAAGTATTTTAGTCCCGGTGTTTTGTGCATTCCGGATGGAAACTCCTCAAACATAGACGCAATAGCGATGAGTTCCTCATTTTTGAATTCTTGGAACCGTCCGGCATGCTCTTGAGTCGTGTCCTTTGTTAGTTCAGCATAATCTGGTATCCAAGTACTCACAGCATAGCGATCTCGCAATATCCGCTCTAAAGCGTGGCGATCAGCACCGTTATCACTAACATATCTGACAACGGCGCGATACAACCGTTTTGAGAAGTATCTGCCACGGATGCCGTCAATCTTGGCTGCTATGGGTGTGGCATACACAAATGCTTCACGAGCGATAGTGACGATCTTTATACCATTATGGTGTTCGATTTCAATGCCGTTTAGGAGGTGCTGGTCAGTCAATCGCCAAATTGAAGGTGTGATTTCGCGCTCGTGAATAGGGCGAGGGTCGTTATAGGAATTGTGTCGCTGTGGAATAGATTCAAAGATTTGAAAAAGTTTATAGGCCTCCGCTTCTGTCCAATTTATGTCTATGAACACGGAATACTTTTTGAGAAGTTGTAACGCGGCAGTATGCGGTGGTATCTGCTGTGGTTCGTCAAGCAGTGTAACGATGATAGGTTCCACAACGGTTGCGCTTTCACTGCCTTCTGGTGTCTCATCAAGTTCCCAATTATATTCAAAAGCTAAACTCTGAAGAACAAACTCACAGAAAAGAATTGTGATGAGAGTAAAAGTCAAAAATTTCATAAATATAGATTTCAATCTCGTGAATCTTGCATCCGATGCTTTTTGAAACTTGTCAAGCAAATCAATTGTTATCAGGATACGCGGCGAAATGTGCTTGCGGCGTGCCGTTTTGATAATCACCATCGCATGCATTGCGCATCCATCCACCGAGTCGGGCAACGAGGTCAGGGTGATCGGCTGAAATGTCGTTTTCCTCACGGTAATCAGAGGGGAGATGATATAACTGGAAACTGTCCGTGCGGTTGATATATCGTAGTTTCCAACCCTCTGCTGTTACGAGTGCTGGGCCGAGCCGAGAGGCATATATGACCCACTCGTGGTGCTGTTGGTCTTCGTGCCTGTCAAGCAAAGTCGGTAAGAACGATACGCCGTCTTTGTCTTGCGGCATCTCCGCGCCGATGAAGTCCGCGAGCGTTGGCATTAGATCGTAGTTTGTGAGCATGTGGTCGGAGACACTGTTAGGTGTAATCCTTCCGGGCAAGCGCACCATATAAGGGATTCGTGTGCCGCCTTCCCAACTCGACCACTTCAAACCTCCCATGCCGTCGTTTCCGTTGAACACATCGCCGCCGGTCTCCGAATAGAATTTCGTTGTAATGTCGTCAAGGCGGTTACCGTCCAAATCCACTTGCCGACCTGTCGTTCGTCCTTCCTGACGATAATACACTTCGTGGCCGTTATCAGCGGAGAAGACAATCAGCGTGCGGTCGTCTATTCCGAGACGTTCGAGTTCGTCGAAGATAATCCCGACGGTTTCATCGAGTTTTAGAATCATGGAAGCGTACTCTTTCTCATACGCCGTCAACGCGGAAACCTGTTTCACTGCGGGGTGGATGTCAGGAATAGCGATAGGGCCATGTGGCAGCTGAGACGGATGATAGAGAAAGAAAGGCTCGTCTTGGTGAGAGCGAAGAAACTCGACGATTTTCTCGTTGAAAATGTTCTGAGAATATACGGCTTTCCCTTGACGATTCCTGCGAATCTCCATATTTTCAGCAGACTCGGTATTTGGATGTACGCCGCAGTTGGCATGCGTATTGCCTCGAATCGGTGTGAGTTGTCCGTTTTCAAAGAGATACGGTGGGTAAAAACCGTGACAACGCTGATGGTCATAGTAGCCGTAATGATACTGCCAGCCGTGCCGACGGATGCGCGCTCCCGTTGTGGCAAAACCCCACTCAAGTTTCCCGATCTGTCCTGTAACGTAACCCGCTTCCTCGGCGATCTGTGCCAAGAAGGCATCATCAGGTCCTGCTTGAATCCCAGTTGTATGCAGCGATTCCGTAATTTGATCCAGTGTCAGTTCACCGGCACTTAACCTGTTGTAGAGTCCGCCTTGGGTATATGTCCATGTCCCCTCGTGGCAATCGTGGATTCCCGTCAACATACTGGCACGCGATGGCGCGCAAAATGCACAGCCGTAGGCGTGGTTGAACTTCATGCCTTCGTTTGCGAGGCGGTCGATATTCGGTGTCTCGAAATGTTGCTGTCCATAGCAACTGAGCATCCCGCGTCCGAGGTCGTCTGCGAAGATGAGAATGACATTCGGGTTATCAGTCATAATTACGATACCAAACGTTGAAAAAATCAAGTTTTTTCATGCAAAAATGATTGGGATTCCGACTCTCCTATTTGCTCATAAAACAAATCAGGTAGATTCGCGTGTAAGTCAGCATGTTCAATGGTTATAGCAACCAGATTGCCCGTAGCATCCAAATCTATGTAAATATTCTCATTGATTTCCTTTGTTTCGGCAACGGCGTGTGTTGAAAACTCAATTAAGGCTGTAGCGGTGTCATGAAAATATTTTACTTTCATTATGAAATTCCTCTAAAATTTCGATCGAAGAAAGCATTATGAACTGTTTCTCCATCCGCAAGCAGAATGACAAAAAAATAAACATGCCGCCCCTACGGGGCTAAAGAGGCGGGAGGCATTGCACTTCTATAGACATACCGTCCCTACGGGACTAAAGAAAAGAATAATAAACACCGATATTGATAGAATTAGGTTTCACTGGATTAACCTAACCTACTTAATGCTACGCTGAAATGCACGTTGCCTGTAGAGATGCTCAAACAGGTTTCCTTCATGCGGACTGTCCCAAGAGATTTGATTTGTCGGGATTGCGCCTAAATTGAGCCGGTCAACCAGCGGTGTTGCTATGAGGTTTTGTGTGAGCGACGCGTCTTGTGTAATCGCGGTGGCAACCAACGTCGCGCCGACGGCTTCAACCAACTCCGCGGGTGCCACTTCAACGACACTCACAAATGGGAACGGGAATTCGGTGTTTGCTAACGGATGTTCTGCATCCTCGCACCATATCACAGTCGGTCTGAGGAAGGTGCAGCCATCTAACTCGACGACTCGGTCTCCGGTTGTTAATTCCGTTGCCCCCGGTTCTTTGAGGTGTCGGTCAATGAGTGATGAGATACCGTGTGCGGCTTTCGGGTTTGCCCACGCTGCGATTCCGGCTTCTGGATGATCCAAGGGTTTCGGTTCAATACGTGCTAAGCGTTCTGCTAACGCTTCGGCGATTTCACGTCCATTCGCTGTTACCCATACACCCGAAGCGTTAATACACGACCTTCCACCGTTCTTAGCGACCGATTCTACGATCAGATCAAGGGACTGCCTCCAGTTGTTCTGCTCACCTTCGTGGATGATGATTTTGCTGCGTCCCGGTCCGTGGATTTCGACGCGCGGCGTATTCAGCCACGGTGCGACAGTTGCACCGCCACCGAACAGCATAGAACGTCCACATCGGTTCAGGATTTCGTTGGCACCGCTGTAATCGGTTGGATAGAAACTGAACGCCTCTGCTGGCGCGCCTGCTGTGATAAACGCCTGCGCGATACGGTAGGGTGTCCACGGTTCCTCGCGTCCCGGTTTTAGCACAACGGGAACTTTCAAGGCGATAGCGGGCACCCATAGTGAATGCACACCCGGCGAATTGCTCGGCAGGATAGCACCCAATGAATCTGTCTCACAAACGTAACTCAACGTGCGTCCGTTTTGGACACCCCATCCAGTGTCAAGGAGTTGTAAATCCAATCCACGGGTGAGTCCGTCTAAAACGGCATCTATGTTTTCCATGACCCCTTGAATCTTGACAAGGTTCTGTTGACAGAGTGCCTCAGGCAAGCCGGTTGTCCCAGAGACCTGTTGGATATAGTCGGTTGGCGATTGCTCGGTGCCATCAAGTGGCAGCGTCGCCGTTGAGAAAAGGTGTGCTGCCTCTTTAGAGATAGAA
The DNA here is from genome assembly GCA_009843785.1 of Candidatus Poribacteria bacterium. Classification (GTDB taxonomy): domain Bacteria; phylum Poribacteria; class WGA-4E; order WGA-4E; family WGA-3G; genus WGA-3G. The sequence goes on from VYCT01000204.1 coordinate 7,910, forward strand.
ATTAATTCGGCGATAGGACGTTGTCCAAGTGCATCTTTCTGGAGCGCGATATCAACGAGGTCTTTCGCTATCAATCCACGATTAGCTTGGCTCACCTCGACTAAGGGTTCACCCGTTTTGATATGTGGCACGCGGACGGTGTTCAGGCTTCTGTAGGAACGTCCGGCGCGTAGAACTGGAATATGTATCATTGTTTATAGTTTTCAGTTGCCAGTTGTCAGTTGTCAGTTGTCAGGTAAAAGAGGTAGGACTTGCGCAATTTTGATTTTAGCACATACTGTTAAGTAAGGTGCTTGGAAAAAACGCAGAGGGTCTCTTGGCACAGGCTAACGGTTTCCTATGCTACAAAAGAGCAGCATGCGTAAGTCCTCAGAGGGTTTTGTTAAAGGAAAACCTCTTAACCGAAAACTGATAACTGATAACTATTTCACCATGTAATTTTGGCTACCCATCCAGAGGCAGCATCACAATAGAGGAAATCGTCGCCGTAGATGGATAAACCGTGCGGTTCTGGGCAGTCTTCAGGGACCTCAATCACATCAAGCGGCGTGCCGTCTTTAAGGTCGAGTTTGACGATGACCCTATCAGAGGTATGGGTAGACCAAAGCCCATCTTCAACACGAACCATGCCGTGTCCACGTCCATGCGGTAACGGCAGCGTCTTTTGCACAGACCAGTCGGAAATTCTGACCTTATGCGTGACTTGATTCTTGAGTGTCTGGACCCAGAGATGCCCTTCATCGTAGTGGTCATATTCGACGCCGTGTGTGCCGCCGCCATCGGGTATCGGGTAGCGTCCGAGGGTTTCACCGGTAGCCGGATCGACTTGGAAAATCTCACCCGTCTCGGCATCAGTATCCCGGATAGGACGCCAGCGTTCCCCAGATCCGTTTGCGGCTAACCAGAGTGCGCCGTCTCCATACGTCATCCCGCTTGTGTTAGAGCATTCGCTCGGAATGTCGCGAATGAGTTTCGGCACGGTATAGTCCGGGTCTGAAGTGATTTCAACTAAGGCGACTCTATCGGTAATCTGGTCAACGATCCATAAGCCGTTTTCTGTAACCTGCAAACCGTTCGGCACGGCATAGGGGGATCGGAAAACTTTTTCGATTTTCGTTATCATGTTCAGACTCCTTTTTAGTGTCTATCTCTCTACTTGTGCTAAAGATGACTTTAGCCAGGTTAGATATTGGGATCTCCGTTCTTTAGCGATTGGAACGGACTTGATAAACTCGTTTGTCGGTAGATGCTGGATAAACGCTAATTCCGGTGTTAGAATCATAGGATCAACAGGATAAACAAAGTGTTCTTGGAGTTTTGTGGCTAAGGCAGCTGCAGCAGCCCCTTTGGTGCCGTTCTGAAGATCCGATAATTCTTTGAGTAAAACCCATGTATTCACAAAATTTGTGTTAAGCAACTTGATAACTCTGGTTGAGGAGAGCGGACCCGCTCTCAAAATTTTACCTGTCCCTCAGCAGGATTCGTCATTAAGTGTCCCAAATAAAACTAACGCATGGATGGGACGATTTGTTTCTTTCGCGAGTTCAACTACATCTTCAATCGGTGTCCACTCAATTTCAGCGAATTTGTAGAATGCAGTTGCTAACTTTTTGCGAGCCTCTTCTTCAGTAATGGCGGTTTCCCATGCTATCTCGTGTATAGGTGCGTCTGATAAAGCCGAGAGTTCCATGTGAGGAACAAAGACAATGTCTGCTACGCCGAATGCGCTAATATCCACATTACTATTGCGTGAAGGGAGCGAAAGTGAAAACTTATAAACATGCCGTGTGTTCCGATTAATTACTAAGTGTCCAGCAAATTGTGCAGGCATAAAAAGTGCTTCAGGGCCATCTAACATAAACAACACATGAATTCGGAAAGCGATCTCAATATGTTCGAGCGAAATTGCTTTTAAACATGCTTTGGCTCCATTTGTGCCTTTTCGAACGTGCCTTTCACGCTTTTTGCTGTAGTACCGAAGCTCCGTTGTTACCCCCAAGTGAAATTGGCGAAGAAAAGGAAGAATCCCTTCTGAATCTATATCCCAAACATCTCCTATATCGACAGGTGACGGCGGAAGAAAAACTTGAAAATCTGCTGTGCTGTAATTTTTCAGTGGGTGCGAGGGTTTGAAATTAAACAACTCTAACATGTCTTCCAACGCCATATTCACTGGTTCTGGCCACCTTGCTTTGAGCCGATCGAACTTTTCTTGTGTGGGTTGGTGTAAATTGTATGTCGCATCCGCAATTGGATCCCGATGTGCTTGTACTTGCACCCTTGCTGCACTGCTGAGAGCATCACTAAAGTCTACCACTATTTTACCTCCGGTCATCAAAATTCCCATTTCAGATCAAGATGGCGGAGCTTGAACTTTTTCCGCTACGAAGTAAAAGAACGGTTGTGTTTGGGTTACCGGATCCGCCGCATGTATTCGTCGTGCTTGCCTGCCCAAAACCAGACGAAGGTGTTATTTGCTTTACGTGCTACTGCCCGATAGCCTTTACAGATTCTAATAGCCCAATGATCTCCAACTTTTTTAAAATGGAGGGAAGGATGTCTTGGATTTTGCCGTAGCAACTCAAATTTCTGAGGGACCCGTCTCTGAACATCTTGCGGGAGTTTCGCGCAAAACCTCCAAAAATTTTCATTCAGGATGTGTTCCATGTTTGCGTTTGTTCCCACAGTTAGCCACAAATTAAGCAGGAAGTTAATCTCATTTTCCAGTTTTGGTGCTCTTCTCGAAAATATAGCACCCGTCGTTCAGGCACAATTTTGAACGGAGTCGGAACTTCAGATAGACTTTAGAATCTGCATGGAAACCAAACCCTAATCTACTTATCGGTTTTTTCTACCAATTCTTGAAGTTTGTCCAATTCATAATACCTGCCCTCTCGAAAATTCTTAAGGGCTTTTTCAGAGAGATAATCCAGATGTCCTGCCTTCACATCCGCCTCAAACTGTTTTTCCCACGCGTTCTGTTCAGCTTCTAAGGCTGCATGTAGGTCTTTCACAAGAGTTTTGAGCAATGCTTCTCTCGTGTACTCTTCGCATTCTACTTCGGGGACTTCTGGTATCCATCCTATCCACGCGGCATCGTTTTTTTGGATATGGGCGGTATAGGTCTCTTCGTAGACCGGATCTTGAATTTCAACAGTCTGAATTGCTTTCATATTTGTCGCCTCCTTTCAACTCTTTTCAAGGTAGACTATTATAACCTTTCACATTGCTTCTACTCAACATAAATGATTAGTAAACCCCTACGACGACACTCTCTTGGAGTTCGGTGAGGAGGCGGAGGTTTTCAACGCCGTCCCACGGGTATTCTGGTATCGGTTCGGCGCGTTCGGCTTCGTCCCGTTCAAGGAAACGTGGTACAAAAAATTCTTTTGTTAGGGTCGTGAGCATGACGCGTCCGGTTTCACCGTAATCGACAGTTTCCTCTGGGTTTTCCGGGTTAACCAATTCAATGACAGCGCGCGGATGCGGTGGATAGTAGATAATAGCGTAATTATCTGCCGGATCAAAGGGTTTACAAGTGGCTAACCCCATGAGTGTATTACCGTAGGTCGGGATAAAGTCAATGCCGGGAACGAGTTCTTCGCGCGCGAAGCGGTGGAACTGTGCATCCATCTCGGTGCCACCACAAAAGATGCCCTTGATACCGGCTTTCGGCAACGAAATCTTTTCGCACAACGCCTCCAGCAGCTTCGGGGTGGTGAAGAGGCATTGGACGTTTTCATGGGCGCGCAGTACGTTAAGTGCCTGCGAGATCACATGGTTTTTATAGGCATCCAACTCCTCATTTTTACCATAGCGCACGAGTTGGTTGACCCAGCGCGGGTCAAGGTCCACGTGGAAACAGATGCCACCGCGGTGCTGCGCGAGATGCTCAACAGCGAGTCGTAACCGGCGCGGTCCTGTTGGCCCCAACATGAGCCAATCGCTACCGGGTGGGAAACTTTCATCGGAAAGCGTCTTGCTGAATATCTCATAGTCAATATGGAAATCACGAATGCTGATTCGCGATTTGGGAACACCTGTTGAGCCGCCGGTTTCAAAGACATAGATCGGCTCATTGGCATAAGCCTTGGGGACCCAACGTCGGACGGGTCCGCCGCGGAGCCATTCGTCTTGGAAGTGTCCGAGACACTTGAGGTCGGCATACCCGCCTATTTCTTTTCGCGGGTCAAAGTCAAGGTTTTCAGCGAATTCCAACCAGAAAGGCGATCCGGTTTTTGGACTGAAATGCCATTTGACGATTTCGCGGACGTGTGCATCGAGTGCTTTTTGGTTCTCAGTAATTTTTCGAGTAAGGTTCATTTGTCTAAAAACTTTCTACGTAGCACCATTTATTTGGCACTTTCAAACTTAACTAATCAACGTGTTCAACTGATTCCTTAACATGCTCAACCAAAACAACATTTACTAAAGTCTCGATTGACACACCTTGCGCGCGCGCTTTTTTCATGAGTTCTTCAGCGATTGCGGGAAGGATTGCGACCCGAACCGCTTGATTGGTCTCAAAACGAAACCACTCTCCATCATCCTCCATAAAATCGGCGGTGTCAAGGTTATCCCAAAAAGCGGCTTCTTCTTCATAGGTCGAAAATTCTGGTACTTGCAACGCTTTCATTTCCGGAGTCTCCTAAAATTTCGTTTCTCGCGCTCAGTCATATTTCGCGCAGTAATAGGTTTATATACAGACGTTTGGATACGCTCTAATACTACAAATAAGTACCGCCCATCCAAGGTTTGCCCATAAACAAGGTAGCGATTGCGTCCTTGACGGCGTGCTAAGTGGGATCTGTCATTACAGACTTCCCATACTTCATGGGGTTCTACATCATGTCGGGCAATATGTTCAACGCGATAATCGTCCCAATCCAACCGGTCAATATACATGTATTATCCAGACGACTTTATTTCTTTTCTTCTATCGCGACCAAGGTGTTACGGGTTACGATGTAAAGCACTCCGTCTTTTGCCACAGGTGTGGTATAGACGGCACTGCCCATGTTGGTTTCAAACAATACTTCCTCAGTTTTGCCTGCTTTCAGGATAACAACATCACCGTCTTCGTCGCCGAGATAAACCTTACCATCCACAACATAGGGCGAGCCCCAAATTGCGGCGAAGGTGTCGTGCCTCCAAAAGAGGTCGCCGGTGTTGACATCCAAGCAATAGAGAAATCCGCTAAGGTCTGAGATGTAGAGGAGTCCATCAGCAATGGCTACGGTGGACATCGTGCGATTGAACTGTTCGTCTCCGAAGTGCCATATCCCAGCGATCTCGGTAACATCACCGGTTTGGGAGGCATCAATGCACCAGAGGTGTCCCACGCCTTCGCCATGTTCAGGGTCCTGCCCGACAGCGATAAAAACCTTGTCGTCATAAACGACGGGGGTTGAGATGATATTATTGCGTGTGCCGCGTCCACCGAGTTCCCAGACAGAATCTTTCGGGTTACAGTCAAACTTCCAGATAATGTCGCCAGTCTCTGGTGCAAAGGCGTAGACCCAGCCATCACCGCCGGGAATAATAACCTGTGGAACACCTTTGATAACACCGTAGGCGGGGTTCGACCACTGCCCGTGTAGTATATTTTCAGCGGGGGAGGCATCTTCCCAGACGAGTTCACCGGTGTGTTTGTTCAATGCGATGAAGGATGGTGCATCAGGAGAAGGGATGTGGATATGCCCTTCATCAACACCGTTACTTGTTTCTAAAAAAAGGAGATCACCGACAACGAGTGGTGAACAGGTGGCGAGATTATGCGGAAAAACATCCAATTCATCCATCATATCGTAGCTCCAGATGATGTCTCCGTCAATCTCGCTTGTTTCGGTTTCTTCGGTAAAAGGACCGTCGTTTTCACCATCAAGGAAGCCTTCAGTATCAACACAGACGACTTCACAACGGTTGGAGATATAGTAGAGGCGGTCGCCTTCAATATAGGGTGTGGAACAGATTCCCTGCAGGGGCCAGTCATTAACCCTACCTGCGGGGAGTTTGGTGTGGGTTGATTGCCAGAGAAACTTTCCATCGGATTCGCGAAATGCCATGAGATTCCCGCGGTCGCCGGTGAGTTTTGGGTTGTAGAGTGCTTTGTTGTTTGTTCCGACGAAGACTTTTCCACCGATGATGAGCGGTCCTGCGTAACTTTGTGAACCGAGTTCTGCTGTCCATTTGATATTTTCACCAGTTTCCAAATCCCAATTTGCGGGAATATTCTTTTCGTCGGAGACCATGTTCCGGCTTAAAGTACCGCCCCATAAAGCGAACTCTTCTTCAGCAGAGACAGTGGATACAGCAAAAACGAGAAGTGCTGCGAGTGTTATGATATAGGTAAATCGTGATTTCCAAAAAGGTTTCAATTGAACGACTCCTTTGTTTTGATATTACGCATGGTGTTCGTTAGTGGGTTACCATACCTTAAGGTTGTCATAATAGACATCAGCTGGGGAGTTGCCATAGATACCCGGGCTTCCCTCGCGATTCGGCAGTGGGTCTTCAGCAGTGATTGTCCATTCTGCGGGTTCAGATTCGCCAGTTCGCCATACTTTTCCACGGATGATCGCTTTATCATCCGTAATTTCGACCATCATTTTCATTGTATACCAGACATCCGTCTCCCACGCGAAGTCAATTGTCTTCGCCATCCGTAAGTCTGATGCCCATGAACGGATTTGGAGGCGTTGGTGCCTGCCCTGCATATCCAACGTATATCGGTTGGCAATGAGCCCCATATCCGGTACTCTGCGCTTATTCCTTGTACCCAGCAGGTCAACTTGAATCTGATAGTTTTTCATCGTGGAGGGCCCGATGTAGACATTAGAGCGGTCCAAACCGCGGACGGGCGGTGGTTTGACAAGAATTTTATTGCCATCCTTTTCACGCACAAAGAATTTGCCGGTTGCCCCAATCCAGTGTGTCGGTATTTTTTCGAGTTCAATTGTCTCAAAATCCTCTGTCCACGGGAGTGATGGTATAACTCGGACCCGAGCTGTCGCTTTTATATCGCCCGATTGGGCGGTGACAGTGCCAGCATGTGCCCCTGCACTTTTATCGGGTGTGAATGTATTGTTTTGTAATGTCCCTGTTAATCCAGTTTTCATCCATTCTATAGCACCGATTGCGCTCGTCTGTTTTCCGCTTGCATCGAACGCGATGACACTGAATTCAATGGGGTCGCCTGATGTGAGTTTTTCTGCTGGAGTTAACAGAAGTGAGACAGCGGGAGCTGTACTCATCTCAACCGGTTCTGGTGCCATCTCTTTGCTGGCACAACCCGCGGCGAGTACACAGGCGATCAGTATAACGGACATTGAAATAGAAATTCTCATTATTTAGTTCCCCCGATACAATAAAGGCGTTCTTCTGTCGTGAAATAGATGCGTCCATCAGCGATAGCGGGTGACCCGTAGATTTCGACGTAGTGCTCGTCCTCGGCTCGATTTATCTCTTGAGCACTTATCGACTCACATCCATCTTCGCTGGGTTGAAGGATAGCGAAGCCACCGTTGACTTCGGTGACATAGAGTTTACCATCCGCCCAGACGGGTGAACCTTTGCCGACTTTACCGATATTGTGCGTCCAGAGTAATGCACCGGTATCTGCATTAACGGCGTGAACATTAGCGGAGTTATCAACGACATAGAGGTGTCGAGCGTTCAGTGTAGGGGATGCGTACCCTACGTTCACTCCGTCGTAGCGCCAGAGTTCGTGGGTTTTGGTGACATCTCCGGTGCCGGTTGCGTCAATACAGACGACGCGTCCCATCGTGGTCGTATCTATATTCTCTTCGCTATGGGTGGCGTAGACTTTCGTGCCTGAAACGATGACAGATGTATTGATACCGCGCTGACTGAGTTTAAAGCCCCAGACCATTTCTCCTGTGCTTTGCTTCATGGCGTAGATACCGCCATCCGCGTTACCGCCGATGATGAGTTGTTGTCCATTGATATTGGCAACGACGGGTGTAGAGTAAGTTGTGTCTAAGGGTCTACCGCCCGGTGTTGAGATCCAAATGAGTTCACCGCTGCGTTTGTCGAAAGCGAAGTAGCGGTGGCGTGTCGCGGCTTGATCGCCCCATCCTGCATTAAGGTAACTAATTACGACAAGGTCGCCTGCGATAATGGGTGTATGCACGCGTCCACCGTAACCGGATATCCGTCCATACTCCTCTGTGAGTGAACGCGACCAAAGGATATTGCCATCTTTGTCGAAGCAGAAGAAAAGCCCTTGGACACCATGGGCATAGATATTCCCGGTTTCAGGGTCTCCAGCGAGATTTGTCCACCCGACTCGGTTGAAGGTGATAGTGGTATGAAAGACGTTAAACTGATAATTCCACAGGCGTTCGCCGGTTTTAGCGTCGAAGCAGGCGACACGCTCCTGTTCAGTGATGTCTTTACCAATGCGTCCCATGACGTAGACTCTGTCGTTGAGGACAATCGGTGTGGAACGTCCGACAAATTCTGCTTCCCAGAGTAGGTTCTCACCTTCGACTGACCAAGCTGAAATTAACCCGGTTTCAGCAGAGGTGCCATCCTGATTTGGTCCTCGCCACGTTGGCCAATCACCAACGCTGGCTTGCATAGGAAGGGCAACTAAAACAAGGCAGATGAATAACCGACTTTTGAATAGCAAGTTTTGGCTCACAAGTTTCGCCAAAAAGATCGGTTTTTGATAACGCAAATTTCTGTTCCTCCTCGTGTATTTTACATGTCTCTGTAATCCTATTAAGACGCTGAAAAAGGTCTTAATGTTTAACGGTGCGCGTCTGTTAGAAACACCCGATTGTGATGTGCTTATAAATCTGACAGCGCACCCGATGGTTTTGTTCTGAATATCTTTTGCTATATTATTATACCACTTTTGGTATTTTTGAGAAAGGATTTAAATTGGGAGGTGGTTGCCAGTAAAACAACTATCAGTAATCAGCAGTCAGCGGTCAGAAGACAATCTGAAAACAGATAGACTTAGTGTTTTGTAGCGGATCTAAAGGCAAGGAGGTGTGATAGCCGGTGTCTGAATAGAACCTTTTTCAGGCGGACCAAGTTTCTTGGGAACTCCGTATTCACTTTTTTTCTAATACTGCCTCAATCTTGGCTTCAATATGTCGGGCAATGTCTCGGGCATCCTGGAGATCTTTTGACGGGTGCCCGACTGTCCTGATGCTAACAAGGAGATTATGTTTCACGAAATAGATGTCAGTAGGTCCCTTTTCCGATTCCTCTGCCTCCCGACTCTTGTGGATGTTGCGCCATGTGGCATCTCCAATGATATCCTCGGGATTTAGCTCAGGCTGAAAGTTCGGCACCCCGGAAAAGCGCCACGTCCATTCTGCTTCCGCAGCTTTTTTGGCAGTAGATGAGGAATCAAATAACCAATATTGAATAGTCAGATCTCCACTCCCGCCCTGCTGGAATCCTGCGATAACAGATGATCCCTTTAGAATGTCTCGTATCGTGAAGGGATAATCTGGATATCTACGAATGCGATTCCGCTTTGTTAGTCCGATCCTGTAGAGATCACTCTGCGTGAGGATGATAGCATCGCGTCTCATGACACGATTGACAAAAACTCCACATCCGATTTGCGTTGTTGCCACAAGCAGAAGAAAACCGATGGTGCTTACTGACGTATTCCAGTTTGAGAAACGCTGTGTTTTCATTTTTTCTCCAATACTGCTTCAATTCTGGCTTCAATCTTTCGGGCAACGTCCCGAGCGAACTGCAGTTGATTTGACGCATGTCCGTTTGCCATGACGAGGACCGCGACATTGTTTTTCACGAACAAAATTTCAATATCGTTTATCTTTTCCGTCTGTCTCTTGGGGATGTAGTGCCATGTCGCATCGCCAATGACATCCTCGGGATTTAGCTCGGGATGAAACTTCGTCGGGCGGGCAACGCGGTACCCCCACGCATTCTTCCACACTTTTTGAGCAGTGTACTCGGAGTCAAATAAATAATATCGAACAATCAGTTGATTTACATTCCACCGCTGTTCACATCCTACGATAATAGCTGATTCCTTTGGGAATCCATCAAGGCGGTTATTCTCCATGAGTCGCATTTTCGGGAAATCATCCTGTGTGAGAATAACCGGATCAAGTCTCATGACGCGATTGATATTAAAGAGAATCCCGCACCCGATTAGAGGTGTTGTCACGAGCAGAAGAAACCCGATGATGCGTAATCGAAACACCATAAACAAAAACCTCTTTTTTAGTAGACACTGGTTACCAATGCATTTGAATCCGAGATGAATTCTCTACTTTCAAAACGGAACAT
>VYCT01000381.1 GCA_009843785.1 Candidatus Poribacteria bacterium
CCCTAAGGAGGACTCACCATGAACCGTTTTACATACGCCTTCGGTCTCCGAATAGATCGAGCCTGTCTTCTCGTCCTTGCATTCGCGTTTCTCGCAGTGACGATTATTGGGTGCACACCAAGTAGTATTATTCCGCTCGGTGCCAAGCTTCAGAATGCCGACAATGCGTTTGACGAGGCAGAAACTACCGAAGTGCGCGATGATGACCCTGAAAAGATGGAGAAGAATCGCCAGAGGCAGCAGGAGCGTTACGATAAAGCGATGACACTCTATTTGGAGGTTATTGAACGCGATACGAAAGGAAAGTACGCACAACGTGCGCATTATCAGATTGCCAGAATCTATAAGCGCCGCTACGATTGGGATAAAGCGACTGAACATTACCAAGCAATTGTCGCTTTGGATCCTACTGGATATTATGCAAACGAGGCAAAAGCTGGTACTGCGAATATCCGGAAAAACCGCGAAGTCATTAAAGCCAAGCGGGCTGAATACCAAAACTATAAAGCTATTTACGATAGTACCCCGACAGATGAGACCTTTAATATTGCCGCAGAGGCACTCTACGAGGTCGCGCGTGCTTATGAAAGTTTAGAGAATTACACCGAAGCCATCCGCAATTATGAGCGACTGGTCGAAGAATTCCCTGAACACTCTAAAGCAGCACAGGCACAATTCCAGGTTGGCAACATCTATTTTTACACGCTTTTTGACTATCTCGGTGGATGGCCCGCCTTTGTGGCTGTCACTGAGAAATTCCGTGATTCTTACGAGGCTTCCCAAGCGGGAACACTTCTAAAGAAGACAGCGGATACTTTACAGGAAATTAACGAACTGAAAGATGAAATTGATAAGTTTCGCAATAAGAAAGCGGTTGAATACCAAAAAACCGGTCGAAAAATCACACCCGCTGATATGTGGGTAATGGGGTATAGCGACCAAGTGGTTCAGAATTTTCAACAGATTGCGGCCAACTGGCGGAACCTTCGTAACTACCCGCGTGCTATTAATGCCTACAAAACGTTGGCGAGAGACTTATCACATAAGAAATTCGCTGCCGCGGACGCATTGTACCGAACCGGAGAGCTCTTTCAGCAGAATGGTGACTACGAGCGCGCAATTGAGGCGTATGACAATCTGTTTGAACTCGCGCCTGAGTCTACATGGCGAAACGAAGCTGTTTACCAGCAGGCGGTTTGCTATCGTTCTATTCGCGAATTCGGGGCTGCTTATGAAGCCTTCAAAGCCTATATGAGCATTACAAAAGGCGATACACCCTACCTTCGTGAAGCTGAGCAGCAAGTACGGCAGTATGAACTTGATCAGGATGAAGACGGCTACAAGTTCTACGAGGAACAGGAAGCTGGAACATCTGACCAAGACGCAAGTTCCCATCCCGGTATGGGCAGGTAATCCCAATTTTAGGGAAACCGCTACGTTTTCGCTCGGTTTCCCTACGTTGTTTTGGCATAACATGGTGGTCGTGTACTTGTAGGGCGAGGTTTCCGAACTTTGCTATCGTTTATAGATCTCGTCCCTACAAACACAACCTTATATTGCGTTTTTAAGGACTTATTTGAAACTTACCTTGAAGGTGGGAAGGTGACTATGTTTACTGATAGGCTGTTAGCCTTCAGTGTTTGGATATTGGAAACCTTTTCTTCTGCCGCACGTTTTGTTGGCAATTGATTAGATAAACAGTTGCACCCGAGAACGCTCTTCTGGCGGTAAGTAGTTGAAAACTTTTTGCCGGATAAGATCTGGTGTATAGCGGCGGGAAAAGTGAGTTAGGACGATATGTTCGCTCTCAATATCCGCTAACATCGGAGGTAACATCTCAAGGTGTAGATGCATCGTTTTCTTGGCACGGGTCCGATGCTCCGGTAGGATAAACGTGCATTCACAAATCAGCACTTTGCACTGCTTCAGCAACGGGTGTGCATCAATCGGGATACTCCGCGTATCGCCAAGATAAGCGACTATGGGCAATTGCACCTCCGTCGTGACCTCAACTCCTGATCGTTTCAATTCCACGATGTCACGTCCTGACAAATGCTGAAACTCCGGCTTCAGTTTCTTCCGAACCTCACAAATTAAATAAGAGACAGCGGGGACACTGTGGTTGCCGGGTAAAATGTGTGCCACTAAATTCTGCCGAAACGGAATCGCTTCACCTGCCCGAACCGGTGTGATTTGATATGCCCAACCTCTGCCCGTATCCAAAGCAGATATCCTATCGAGGATATGCATCAGTTGTTTAGAACCTTTCCATGGAACGTAAATATTCCCCGGCGGTATACCCGAAAGCCAACGTTGACTAATGTAGATAGGCAATCCAAAATAGTGATCCAGATGGAAGTGTGAAATGAATACGTTTCCGATCCCGATAAAATTCATCGGGCATCTGCCTAAATCGAAAACGAGGTCTAGCTCTTTTACGCGAACGTAAGTAGCGACAGCAGAACTGGATTTTCCCTCAAGTGTTAAATTACCACAGTGCAATAATGCCATATCAGATTATTGTATATAATAGTTAGTTAGTTGTCAAATGCTTTTTCTAATAATTGATAATTATTTCTAACTACAAAAGATATTCTTCATTCACATCCTGTGAAAGGACAAAAAATGCGTATCGGAATTATTGGTGGCAGCGGTTTTTATCAGATGGAAGGCTTAACAGACATCGAAGAAATCGAGGTCGAAACCCCGTTCGGCAAACCGAGCGACGCTCTGATTCTCGGAAACCTTGATGGGAAACCCGTTGTGTTTCTACCGCGACACGGTGTTGGACACCGATTGCTTCCCTCTGATATTAATGTCCGTGCCAATATCTATGCTTTAAAATCGTTAGGCGTCGAGTGGCTTATCTCCGTTAGTGCTGTCGGGAGCCTGCGACAAGATATTGAACCTCGCCATTTTGTTATTCCCGATCAACTCTATGACCACACCAAGGACCGGAAATCTACGTTTTTCGGCGACGGTATCGCCGCTCACGTCAGTCTCGCACATCCTTTCTGCTCACAGTTGAGTACCCTTTTATCCGCAGCGGCTACGGAAACTGGCACGATTGTCCATAACGGCGGCACCTACATCTGTATGGAGGGACCGGCGTTTTCAACACAGGCTGAGTCTGAGCTCTACCGACACTTCGGGTTTGACATTATTGGGATGACCGCGGCACCTGAAGCCAAACTCGCGCGCGAGGCTGAAATCTGTTACGCAGTCCTTGCATGTTCCACCGATTACGATTGTTGGCACCCCGAACATGATAACGTGACAACCGAGATGATCCTTGAGAATGTCCGTTTCAACGTTGAAACTTCCAAAAAAATCGTCCGAGCCGCTGTCGCCAAAATCCCAGAGGAAGAAGGGACCTGTGCCTATTCAAACGCACTCCAATACGCGCTCGCGACGCACCCAGATAAAATATCGGCTGCGAAGCGACACCAGTTAAAATTCCTCTTGGACAAGTACTTGGTGTAGCGTTTCAAATATCCTATCTGCCTCCGCTTCTGTTAAAATAAGCGGTGGCGCGATGTAAATAATGTTTTCCGGTTCCTCGACAGCATGACCGATTTTCCCGACAATGATCCCTTTTTCTCGTAACTGTCCTATGATTCGGTTTGTCTTCGCCGTTGCGAGATGTGCGCCATCGGTTTCAATGAACTCCACAGCGAGCATTAACCCTTTACCGCGTACATCACCAACAATGGGCAACTCGCGCAACATTTCTAACTTCGAGAGCAGATGTGCCCCGACTTTCTCCGCATTTTCCCAAAGGCGTTCCTCTTGGAGAATTTTTAGGTTCGCGACTCCAGCAGCACAGGCAACTGGGTGTCCGCCATAAGTACAGACCTGAGCGAACTCTCTGTTTTCATCGGCATCTCCGAGAAACGCGTTGAAAACCTGAGTTGAAGCGACGCAGGCACCAAGTGGCAGATACCCACTCGTCAACCCCTTTGCCAGTGTGATGATGTCAGGCTGTACATCCCAATGCTCGCATGCGAACATCTTTCCGGTCCGTCCAAATCCGGTAATCACTTCATCAAATATGAGGAGTAAACCGTAATCATCACAGATTTGCCGTAGTTTTGGGAAATATTCGTCTGGTGGAACGATCACACCTCCACCACCGATGATAGGTTCCGCGATAACACCAATTACAGTTTCTTGACCTTCCCACTGAATCATCCGTTCAATTTCATCGGCACATTCAGCACCGCAGGATGGATAATCCAATCCGATGGGGCATCGGTAGCAGTAGGGTGGATGTGCATGTAGAAACCCAGGAACGAGCGGCTCAAATGCTTTCCTTCTTCGTGCCTGTCCTGTTGCTGACATCGCTCCGTATGTAAAGCCGTGGTAGCCACGATAACGACTGATGATCTTGTAACGGTTCTGACCGGGATAGGTTTGTCTACCATATTGTCGCGCTATTTTAATCGCGGTTTCGTTCGCCTCCGAACCGCTGTTAGAAAAGTAGACGTGATTCAAATCACCCGGGAGGCATGCAGCAAGCTGCTTGGCTAACATCGTTGCGGGGACGTTAATCTGTGAGTGTGGATAGTAAGGTAACTTCTGTATCTGTTCATAGACTGCATCTGCGATTTCTTGTCTGCCATAACCGACATTGACATTCCATAGCGCGGAATACGCATCTAAGTACTCGTTCCCTTCTGCGTCCACAAGCGTTGTCCCGTGCGCCGATTCAAAAACGGCTAACGCTGTTTCCTCAAGGCGTTGATGTTGAAACAAAGGATGCCACACGTGTGCCTTATCGACTTGTCTATAATCTTTTGCCATATTTTTTCCTGTAATAGTTATCAGTTATCGGTTATCAGTTTGCCTTGCTGTGAGAGTTACATAGATTCAGGGGCAGAAATACCGAGCAGCGTCAGCCCATTTTTTAAAACTGTTTGTACGCTCTGTATCAAGATAAGCCGCGCGTACGTTTTTTTCATGTCTGCCGGATCCAGAACCCGATGTTGATTGTAGTACGGATGAAAAATGCCCGACAGTTCATATAGATAATGCGGGATGCGGTGCGCCTCGCGCGCCTCAGCACTTAGGCGTACGATTGATGGGAATTCGGCTAACTTGCGGATCAGTTCATGTTCCATCGGTTCAGTCAATCGTTTTAGGGAGGCTTCTTCAATAGGTTTCGGTATAATCCCGTGTTCATCTCCTTGTTCAAAAATGCTACAGCATCGGGCATGTGCATATTGAATATAGAAGACAGGGTTTTCGCTGGCGTGTGTAATTGCCAATTCCATATTGAAGTCGAGGTGACTGCTGTTGGCGCGCATGAGAAAGAAATACCGAGCGACATCTACTGCGAATTGTTCGTCGACAGTTTCTGCCAGTTCGTCAATGAGTGTATCAAGGGTATAAAACTGCCCGCGCCGTTTTGACATATCTAACCGGTTGCCTTCCGCATTGACGAGATTGACTTGCTGAATGATGAAGATTTCGAGCCAGTCATCGGGCATACCGAGTCCCTTGACGAAATTTTTGAGGTGTGTAATATGTCCCTGATGGTCGGGTCCAAGCAGATCAATAACTGTCGTAAATCCCCTGTCAAATTTATCGCGGTGATAGGCAGCATCGGGTACAAAATAAGTGTATTCACCATCGCTCTTAATAACAACGCAATCCTTGTCGTCCCCAAAATCTGTCATCCGAAACCATGTTGCCCCTTCTGCTTCGTAAAGGTATCCGTTTTCGCGAAACACTTGAATAATTTCTTCTGGCTTCCCGCTGTCTCGGATCACTTTCTCGCTCGACCAGACATCGAAGTTGACCCCAAAACGTTCTAAAGAAGTCCTTTGTTGTCCTAAGATATGTGCAATCCCTTTATCTCGAAAGAGTGCCACCCGTTCGTCTGTTTCAAGGTGAAGGTACGCATTCCCCTCGGTTTCAACGATAGTTTGCGCGAACGCTTGCAGGTATTCGCCTTGATACCCACCTTCTGGAATTTCCAACCCTTCTTCACCGAGTGCCTGCCGGTAGCGGACATCAATGGATTCACCGAGCCGTTGGACCTGACCGCCCGCATCGTTGACATAGAATTCACGTATCGCGTTATAGCCGATAGCATTTAGGAGGTTCACAAGCGTGTCTCCGACGGCTGCAGCACGCCCGCTAACAATGTTAAGGGGACCCGTCGGGTTGGCACTAACGAACTCTATTTGGACTTGCTTTCCGGCACCTTTCTCGCAAGTGCCGTATGCCGACTGCCTCGCTGCGATTGTGTGGAGTGTGTCGTAGAGCCAATTGTCGGAGAGGTGGATATTGATGAAACCGGCACCGGCGATGTCAATTTGACGGATAACGGGATGTGCATCGGGATTGATGTGTGACACAATTATTTCGGCGATGGTGCGCGGTGCCATCCGTGCCTGTTTCGCGAGGCCTAAGGCAATCGGGGTAGCGATATCACCGTGCTCAGGCGTTTTGGTGGGTGAAAACGGAATAGTGGGTACTTCGGATATAGCGAGTTCGCCAGCATCGACTGCGGCGTGAATTGCGCTCTCTAAAATATTGTAGACTTCTGTTTTTATTGCATCCATATCAACAAATTAAGATGTGTATCAGATAGTGTTTCGTATGAGGTTCAACATTCCTAACAATCAAAATTATATCACAATAGAAAGTGTATGTCAAACTTTGATTTGGTGTCGGCTGTGTAGGTATTTTGGCAGTTGTTGTTTGGATGCAGGTCACATTTGGGGGAATACGCCGCAAATCACGGGTTTTCACGAATGACACGGAATAATGCTATGAGTAACAGGAAGGCTATAAATGCTTTCACTTTTTATCGACAACAGACTCCATTGACTGCAGTTTCTGTGTTACGAGTGTGTAAAGACTCATTCCTGCTTTCGCTGCTTCATCTGTCAGAAAATGATAGAGCTGAGCATCAACAGGAACATTGAAGGTCCCCTCGTATTCATTCCGTGAGGGTGCTTTTGGAATGGGTTCGCCATCCATCTGGTAACATTCCTTCATCAGTTCCCACGCTGTTTTTAGTTCCTCCAACGCTTCGGTGGGTGTCGCTCCGAAAGCCGAGACGTTAGGAAGTTCTACAAGATGCGCAAGATAATCACCATCCTCGTCGAAAAACACGTTGACCATGAAACCATCAAAATTGTCGTGGTTATTCTTCTTCATCTGCTTTCTCCTGATTATATTGTTTGAGAAATTGCCGAACTTGATACCCTTTTGCCATAGAACGGTTAGGTTGGACAATGAGACGATATCCACTGGGCGAGTACCAAGCCCGATGACTTCCTCGTTGACGGCGTTGCGTCCATCCGCATTGATGCAGAAGTTGTTCAAATGCTCTAAATTGCAATCCATTCGGGTTTCGCCGTGCCTTATCAAGGAAAGTATCTCTTTGATTCATGCTATAATTTTAACCGTTTACCTAACAAAAAATCAACCAAATTCCTCATTTTTTTAAGCATATTTTGCACAGACTATAGTTTATTTTTCTACTTGAGTTTTTAGATGTGCAGGTTTATACTGAAAGGAACTTACAGACTCTAACAGAAAGAGGAAACGAAACAGTGCGAGTACTCATCATGTCGGATATGGAAGGTGTTAGTGGCATTGTCGTGTGGGATCAGGTGAGCGGCGGTGCGGCGATGTTTGAAGAAGGTCGGCACCTTTATACAGAAGAGATTAACGCCGCAGTGCGCGGTGCGAAAGCCGCTGGCGCGACGGAAATTGTCGTCGTGGATTGCCACGGCGCGGGAAAAGGCTGGACTTTTAATTCGCTTATCCCTGATAAAATTCACCCGGATTGCGAGTGGGTGGCACATCATGGGTGGGGACGCTACGAAGATATGTGGAAAAATGGTTGTGATGCGTGCTTACTGATCGGTATGCATGCCCGTAACGGTACGCCTGATGGTGTTCTCTGCCATACCATTTCCAGTGTGCAATATCGGAATCTATGGTTCAACGATGATTTAGTGGGTGAAACGGGGGTAAATGCTGCGCTCAACGGTGCCTATGGTGTTCCGATCGCGCTTGTTACAGGCGATGCGGCAGTCTGCCGAGAAGCCAAAGAACTCCTCGGCGACGCACTGCCTACAGTCGCTGTTAAACAGGGATTAAGTCGATTTAGCGCACGGCAACTTCCGCCCGTTCGTGCCCGCCAATTAATCGAGGATGCCGCGAGAGATGCACTCACAGATGTATCGCGCGTTAAACCTTACATTCCTGATGCGCCGACGACAATCAAGATTGAACTCGGAAGTGTCGATAAACTCGCAGAATTCAAAGGACGACAAGGGGTTGAGATAACAGGTCCTGTTACCGTTGAAAGCCGGGCAAAAGATTGGCTGACGGCGTGGAACCAATTCTGGCCCTACGTCTAACCGGTTTTGTTGGGTTTCTCTTCGTTCAACCCAACCTACAAGTTACAATTTAAGATTCGTCAAGCACGTCAAGCGGGTCGCCAGAAGCGTCTTTTCGTTCTAAGATTTCGACTTCATAACCGTCCGGATCGGTGATGAACGCCATCTTCATGCCACCGGACGTGAATTGATCGCGCCATTCATCGGGCCAGATTTCCAACCCAGCTTTCTCTAACCCATCGCAAAATTCAACAATATCTGGGACACCGATAGCAAAGTGCATCAGATCCTCTTGGACCTGAAGTTCAAAATCCGGTGAATAGGTTAACTCTAACGTGTGTGCGTTGCCGGGGAGTTCAAGGTGTACGATCTGGTTCCCTGCCGGGGATTTATCGCTCCGACTGAGGACTTTAAATCCTAAGTGATCACAGTACCAGTCGATAGAACCGTCAAGGTCGCTGACGCGAACCCGTGTATGTAAAAAAACTGCCATGTCAGGCTCCTTTTTAAGAATTATGGACACATCATAGCATACACCGCAAATTTTGGCAAGAAATCGGAAACGTTTTAGGGACATGCGACCCTAATTGATGGCGGTTTTTAATTGAGAATATGTGTGTTCCTATGTATAATATCTTAAACAAGAGAAAAAGGAGAATCTCATGACACACACCTACACTGCACTTATTCAACAACGCGGCGAGTGGTGGGTCGGACGAATCCAAGAAATCCCCAGCGTGAATTGTCAAGAAAAAACGCGGGACGAGTTATTGGACACGCTAAAAACCACCCTCGGGGAGATACTGGAAATCAACCGAAAGGAAGCCATCAGCCTTGCTAAGAATGGGTATCAAGCAGTCGCAATTCAACTATGAAACGAAGAACATTTTGCTAAAAGCACACCTATAGGACCTTTAAGATGACACGAAAAACCGATAGACCGAATGTTCTCTTTATCATGTCGGACCAACACCGATATGACTATCTCGAAACTGCTGAAAATGCGCCTACTGCCCTCAATACCCCGAACTTGCGAAGGTTAGCGGAAGCGGGAGTGAGTTTTCCGAATTGCACAGTGAACGCACCTGTCTGTGCGCCATCACGAATCGCGCTTGCTTCTGGACTGCAACCCTCTCGATTGGGAGCAGTGGATAACGGCAGTTTTCTGCCTGCTACCGTGCCGACCTACTACCAACAACTCCGCGACCACGGCTATCGCGTCGGATGTGTCGGAAAGCTTGACCTTGCGAAGCCTGACGGTTATAACGGACGCTACGGCGACCGACCTCGCACTTATAGTTGGGGATTCACGCATCCTGAAGAGTGCGAAGGCAAGATGCACGCTGGAAGTTCATCAACGCCTATCGGTCCTTATACCCACTATCTTCAAGAGAAAGGCGTGCTTAAAGCGTTCCACGAAGACTATCGGAAACGCAGTGGCGGTGGTTGGATTAAAAACGGTTCTCACGATTCTGTGCTTTCCACAGAGGATTTCGCTGATACTTACATCGGCAGACGCGCAACCGAATTTATTGAGACTATTCCCGACGACTTCCCGTGGCACATGTTCGTCAGTTTCGTTGGACCGCATGATCCGTTTGATCCGCCTACGGAATATGGCGATAAGTATCGGAATGCTGAGATGCCCCCTGCTATCGTTGACGATATGGAAGGTAAGCCTGAGTGGGTCAAGCAGCGCGTTGTTAATGTCAGTCCTGAAGAGATTACCGTAACACGACAACAATACTGTGCCGCGACGGAACTGATTGATGACCAAATCGGCGAAATGTTGCGTGCACTTGAACAGCGTGGGATGCTTGACAATACTTATATCATTTATTCAAGCGACCATGGCGAAATGCTTGGAGATCACGGGCTCTACACCAAGAGCGTCGCCTATGAAGCCTCATTGCGAGTGCCACTTATTGTCGCTGGCCCCGGCATCCCCAAAAATCAGGTTTCAGACGGCTTGGTTGAACTCATTGATTTGAATCCAACAATCTGCGACTTCGCGGGTGTACCGGTATTACCTCGAATCGACGCACGTTCTATCGCACCGCTGCTGCGTGGTGAAACCGAAACGCACCGCTCCGAAACCGTCAGTGCACTCCGAAACTTCCGGTGCATCCGCACGGCAACCCATAAACTTATCGAAAACTACAACGACGTGACCGAGTTATACGATTTAGAAAATGATCCTGACGAGCTGCACAATATTGCGCAGTCCGAACGCCAAATTGCCAGCACACTCAGAGGACGTTTAGGCAGACGGTTCCGGTCGGAGTTGGGTAAGGATTGATGAATTCAGATGGATACGAACCGCGCTTATGATGCAGAAGGCGCATTTTACCACATCACACAACTCGCCATTCCGAGGTTGGTGGGTAGCGCAGGCGAGGCGGAAACACAAGACTATATCGTCCAGCAATTCACTGAATTAGGACTCGATGTGTCATGGGAACCGTTCGCATTTACGAAATTCCCTGCTGAAGTTTTGCCACGTATCCTTTCTGCGCTCTTTGTACTGATCGTTTTATCTGTGCCGTGGTTCGGTGAACGATTTCCGATACCTGTCTGCTTTGCCTGCGTCCTGAGTCTTGCGATAGCGATGTTCTTTACACAGTGGCAAAAACGGCTTGAGGGATTATATGATGTCGGTAGGAGACATCGTACAGAGAACATCATTGCAACAAACAATGCAAACCGAGATAATAATACCCCTACTTTTTTGTTCGTCGCACACTACGACTCTAAATCACAAGTATTACCCATTGCTGTGCGGATGGTGGCTTATGGTGTCGCAATTGTCGGACTTATTGCATTAACGATTGTAATGCTGGTTAAGGTTATTGCCCTCATTTGGCTACCTAATTACATTGTCTGGGGTATTGCTGGGATTACAAGTTTTTGCTTGTTGCTTTTGCAAATTAATTTGACGGAGAACCGCTCTCCGGGCGGGTTTGATAACGCTTCTGGTGTAGGTGTTATGCTTGAAGTGGCGCGCGTAATGATGGCGCGCGACGAGAAAAAATCCCTAACCTTCCTTGCCACTGGCGCAGAAGAATATGGCATGTGTGGCGCATTGCGCTATATCCAAGCGCATGCGGATGAATATGACCGAGAAAATACCTACGTTATTAATTTAGATGGACTCGGCGTTGGGGATGGTGTTAATCTCATTACCCGCTATGGAATTCCACCGACTCGCACGACGCGAACCCTAAGAAACCTTTTTCGGACATCAAGTGAAGCACTCGGCATACGGGTCTCGGAACGTTATTTACCTATTGGTGTCGGGTTAGACAGCATTCCAATTGCCAGTCGTGGATTTGAAACGGTTACGCTAACGGCAAAAGGTGTGGGCAGTGTTGCCTTAAAGATTCACTCAAAACAGGATCAGAGCGAGCTGCTCAATGAAGAAAGTTTGCAACAGGTAGGTGAGTTAATTGTCGATGTCATTGAATGCGCCTAAAAGAACGCTGCCGGTCACAGGGATTATCCTTGCCGGCGGTAAAAGTCGACGGATGGGGCAGAATAAGGCGTTGCTTCCACTCGGCGAGGATTCGCTCATTGCGCACGTTATCCGTCGCATGCGTCGCGTTACTGACGAACTTTTGCTTATCACCAATGCCCCTGCTGAATATACCCACCTCGGTTTACCGATGCACAGTGATATAATTCCAGACGCTGGCGCGTTGGGCGGTATCTATACCGGCTTGACGTACGCTTCGCATGATGTAGCGGTCTGTGTCGCGTGTGATAGCCCGTTTTTACAACCGAAATTGCTCTCCTATCTCATCTCTATTTTAGGTGAATACGATGCAGTGATGCCTTATACGGAGAGTCGTAACAGAGGCATTGAGGTTACAAACCCCTCCCACAGTACTGATCAAATGACCCTTCAAACATTGTGTGCGGTGTACGCTAAACGTTGCTTACCTGTTATTGAACAGATGCTAAATGAACCCGACTTGCGCGTCCATGCGCTACGGGAGCGCGCGAATATCCTGACCCTCGCACCAGAAATTTGGAAAACCTACGATGCTAAAGGTTATTCATTTTTCAACATTAACACACCAGAAGATTTTGAAAAAGCACAAACTATACTATAAACCAAAATCACCGCCAGTATAAGACTCATTTCAAAGAAAATTCTACATGCCAACCACTTTTTTGGAAAAAAATTTGCCGTTATGCAACCTTTTGCGTCTTGCATGTATCCTTATATCATAAGAGGGAATTCCATTAGGAGGCACTTATGCAAAGCAAGGATGTTACATTAATTCAACAGGTTCTTGATGGCGATCAAAACGCGTTTACAACGTTGGTAAAAAGGTATCAAAAGCAGATACACGCGTTTGCTTGGCGGAAGTTGGGTGACTTCCATCTCGCCGAAGAGATTACGCAGGACACCTTTCTGAAGGTTTACCAACAACTTTGGACGCTTAGAGACCCGAATCGCTTCGGTGCATGGCTACATGCGATTGTCAGGAATTGCTGTTTAGCGTATTTACGAAAGACGCAGCAACCGATTGAATCTCTTGATACCATGCCTGAAGCCGAGATGGAAAGAGTTTCTTATAACCAATATGTTGAGGAACAGCGCGAGGATATTGCGAATGAAACGCGGGACGAGGTTGTAAAACACCTGCTCAACAAACTGCCTGAGAATGAACAGACTGTGATAACGCTCCACTATCTGGGTGATATGCGTTGTGAAGAGATTGGCAAGTTTTTGGATATACCATTGAATACGATTAAGAGCAGACTACATCGGGCAAGAAAGCGATTGAGGGAGGAAGAATTGATGGTTCGCAAAACATTAGGTGGTTTTGAACTTCCGGACAATTTTACGGAGAATATCATGGAGTGGATTCAGATGAATGAACCCGGTGTAGCGGCACCCGTGGGGACATTAACGAAAACTTCGGATGGGTCGCTCTATGCCGTGACGGGTTATGAGAACATTTACAAATTGCCTGCGGGTGAAAATGAGTGGCAACTTGTTAACGCGGATTTTTTGCGTCAAGAGACCGCGGGCAATATTCCTATTGCTGAACACGATGGCACGCTTTATATAATTCCATCTGGGACGTTGTTTGCTTCGACAGATGATGGCAAAACTTGGAATGCTATTGGTCCTTGTCCAAATGGAGAGGTGAGGGAATTGCTGATCACGGAAGATGCTTTTTACGTTACCCTTAATAAAGGTATTTTCCGATCTGACGACGCTGGCAATTCATGGAAAAATATGAATGACGGTTTAGACAACCGCTTCACAAAGAAATCAGGAATTTATACATTACGGTTGAGCGGAGACACGCTGTTTACTGGAACCTCTCTCGGCATCTACCGCTTCAACACAGGAGCTTGGGAACACCTACAGTTGCCGGTGAACAATACTGTGGTCGTGCGTTCTTTGGCGGTGTCCGAAGACAATATCTATGTCGCCGTAGAGGTAAATATAATGGAAGGTGACGGAACGCCGGATGAAAATTACCATAATTTCTGTGACCTCAGTAAGGATTCATGGTGGGTATTCCGATCAACCGATGGTGGCGATTCTTGGAGAGATGTAACGCCCACGGATGCCCGGGATATGATGATGAAAACATTGCCGCGGATTAAACTGGTCGCCTCTGGAAAAACTGTCTTACTGATAGGTGGAGAGGAAGAGATTGTGGCTCGCTCAACCGACTGTGGAGACACTTGGCGTTCCACAGAATCTTCCGGTATTACACCTATGCAGTTTAGTGTGGGTTCTGCTGTTGCTTTGGACGAAAACACTTTTTATACTGGTGGCATCACTGGCATTCATCGATCAAGGGATGGCGGTGAAACCTGGCACCGATTCAATACAAGGTTTGAGTGCCGTGTGGATAACTTAATCAGTTTAGAGACGAGTCCAAATTCAGAAGCATCTAAGGTACTGTACGCGACGGTTGCTGGCGGTGTGGTCACCTCAACAGACGCAGGGAGTTCATGGGCTGCTGTTGACATTTTACGACCAAGGTATACGCTTGAGGTGCCAAAGTTCAATGCGAAACTCAAAGATAGGGAAGACACGCCGCTCATTGTGAAGATTTCCGAAGTCGACGGTGTTCTGTGTGCAAAAGGAATTCGACGTAATAGCGAGACGGCTTACTATCGTTTAGATCCGGACATCAATTGCCTATTTCCTGTAGAGGGTTATATGTTTGAAGAGGGAAAGACACCACCTCCGCGAGATTCAGGAAGGCTCATGTGGACAGTGTTCAAGGGAATAACACTCCCCTTTGATTCTTATCGGTTACCGAGACAAGAGGGACAAATTACCTTTACCCACTCTACAGACGATCCAGACACTGATGCTGAGGATTTATCAACGCAGATCATACGCGAGAATCCGAGATTTGGTGCCGAATGTTTTCTGAAACTGTTGGGTGAAAAACAAAGCGATGGTCAACTCACTTACGATTTGATGTTGGAAGGCTTATACGGCGACTTCGCTGTCAGTGGCGAAACGTATTACATGGAGTACAACTATAAACTCTTCCGATGGAAAACGGGTGACGTAAGATGGTTGGATACCGGTGTAGAAGAAACGTGTGAACTCACACGAGAAAACATGGCACAACGTTTTAAAATCGCTGCTTCAGGAGAGACCGTTTATGTCGGTAAACGGGATGGACAACTCTTTCAATCGCTTGATGGTGGTGATAGTTGGAACGACCTTACATCACATCTGCCGCTGTCTGTTGCGCATTTCAATCAAATTGTCTTTGCTGACGCAACAGTTCATGCCGCAACCGACAGAGGCGTTTTCAGTTCAAAAGATGGCGTTGTTTGGAATGCGATCACCGATAAAGCCGGAGAAAGCGTCATCATCAAGTCGTTAGCACCAGCAGAGAATACTGTTTATGGCGCGAATGATGATGGCATCTATCACTTAGAAGTCGAAACAGGGACGTGGGAACAAATTGTGCCTGAAATTCCGGATGCTATAACGTCTCTTGTTGTTGATGGAGATGCCTTTTACGTTGGCACGGAACATCGTGGTGTGCTCCGTCTTGAACGTGTCAATCAGTAGGTGTGTACGCTTATAGCAGATGCCATTTATAGTAAAACCCGTAATTACCTATACACCAACGCAAGGGCGAGGATACTAGGGGAGATCCGCAGAAACACCCAAGCAAAAACACCCTCGCCAGCGGCGATGGGGTCCTTGTTTCCTGAGGAACTGTAAACATATTTTCGGGTTTTACTATAAAGTGATGAGGTATGAGACGCGTATAGAGGTATGATTAATGCTAACAACACTCATTCGCCGAGAACTTCTTGACAACCTTATGACGTTCCGATTTGCTGCAGCTGTCTTCATTACACTGTTGCTTGTTATCGCGAACACCGTTGTGCTTATACAAGATTATGAACGGCGTTTAGCGGACTACAATACTGCTGTTAAAACACATCGGCAGCAAATGCTGGAGAGAAAAACCTATTCGGCGAGCAAAGTGCTTGTTGACCGTTCGCCCAATCCTTTAAGCATATTCAATGTAGGGTTAGACAAACAACTGGGGAACCAAGTAGAGATTTATCACGGATTTGTACCGACTCTCTGGGATGCAGCGATGCACGGTTCAGATAATCCGATTATGAGTATCTTCTCCTCAATTGATCTTGTTTTTATTTTTCAGGTGGTGCTGAGTCTATTAGCACTCATCTTCGCCTACGATGCTCTTGCGGGGGAGTACGAGGGTGGCACATTGCGTTTGGTCTTGACGCATCCCGTTGGTCGCGGATACATACTGCTCGCCAAATATATCAGTGCGATGCTCTGTCTGCTCGTTCCACTGATAACGAGTTTGCTCTTCGCTGTGATTCTGCTAACAACATCGTCTTCAATTTCCCTTGGTACAGACGATTTTCTACGGATCGGTGGGATTGTTTTCGCCTCTATCGTGTATCTGTCTGTGTTCTATCTTATCGGGCTACTGATTTCCGCAATAACGCGCCGGACGAGTACCGCGCTCATGCTGTCAATGTTCGTCTGGGGGTTTTTGGTATTGGTCTATCCAAATGTGATTCTTGCCGCGTTTGGTCCCCAAGAAGCTTCAAAAGCAGACAGGATATCCCTTTTCAATCAAATTGAACAGTTGTGGGCCGAATTCGACAGGGAACGCATACAATACCTGAAGAACGATTCTGAGCCAGGAGAGGATTCGGGCTATGGTCTGGTTGGCGGTTGGTCTATGACGTATCTTCGGAACGATCCATCAGTATTACTGTCTTACTACATAAGGATTGTCCACATTGAAGATCTCACAGAGAAATCGGAACCTAAAGTGCCGCTTGCTCAGAATTATTACCGTTTCCTCGTGCCACGGACCATTGACATAGCAGATCAAACATGGAACATCCGGCAATCAGTGCTTGAGGAACTTTTTATCCAGCGAGCAACAGTTAATAGAACACTATTGAGACTTTCACCTGTCGGACTCTATGATGCCGCGACGCAGGCTTATGCCGGCACAGACCTGAACGGCGTTAGGGATTTTTTCGAGACTGCAAGACGATATAGACAGCAGGTGGTTGACCATTACTACGATAAAAAGGTGTTCGAGTCTCGACAATGGTTTGCTGGAGATAAAGGTGTTGCTGAGTGGGACTTGCTGCCGAAGTTTTCTTTCCAGAGAAGTGATATAAGCATAAATGCAAAACGGGCGTTTCCGGATATATGTCTATTGCTGCTGCTGAATATAATTCTGTTCATCATAATATTTCTGACTTTTATCAAGAGTGAAGTGTAGAATAGTCGTCAGTTATCAGTTATCAGTTGTCAGTCAGAGAGATGCTGTGGCAGGGACAACAAAAGCAACCGCCACAAGAAATTAACTGAAAACTGATAACTCTCACTGTGAGGCAAACTGGAAACTAATAATATGATTTGGCATATTGCAAGGCGTGAACTCTACAATAATCTTCATAGTCTCCGATTTGCACTAACAACCGTGCTGCTGTTAGCATTGATGCTGACCAACGCTGTTGTGTATCTCCGTGAACATCCGAAGCGGGTAAAGAAGTATCGCGACGAGGTCGCTAGATACCAAAATAGCATAATATCTCATGCAGAGGAGAGTCTGTATAGACTCGCGCAAAAGGGACCCGGGGATCTTTACAAAAAGCCTTCGCCACTCCGTTTCTGTGCGGAAGGCGGTGAGGACTTTTTGTCAAGACGTGCACAAGGTGGATATCAGCTTTGGAAAGCTGGCACGTTAGAAAGTTTCTGGATATTGGGATATCCATCAGCTACGCCCAATTTGCGAAACATCAATCCAACTGTGACCAAAGTAGATTGGGGCTTCATTATCGGTTACGTTTTAAGTCTGATCGCGCTCCTTTTTAACTTTGACTCTATCTCCAGTGAACGCGAGCGTGGTACCCTACGATTGATGTTGGCAAATTCAGTTCCACGACACACCGTGCTGTTCGGTAAATTTTTGGGCGCGTTGATTAGCATTGCTATTCCATTAACGTTTGCTATCCTGACAAACGTATTAGTAATCTACACATCAGGTGTTGTCTACCTTGGAACAGATGCATGGGTGCGTTTAGGTATTATCTTCTGCATTGCGCTGCTGTACACATGTCTCTTCCTTGCATTAGGTTTGCTGGTGTCGGCACGGGTGCAGCGGAGTGCAGTCAGTCTTGTGGTCCTGTTATTAACTTGCTTACTGTTACCCACAAGTTTTTTGTGTGGTGTATGTAGAGGGTGGTTCTAAG
>VYCT01000363.1 GCA_009843785.1 Candidatus Poribacteria bacterium
ATGTAGGGGTGCTTAGGATCTTCTGTAAAAGCAGCTTCAATTTCACGGTACGCATCGGAAACGCGCTTGAGACGGTAATAGACGAAGGCAAGCGTAGCACGGTGTGCCGGGCGGCTATCGCTTTTAATGACAGCCTCAGCCAGCCTCTGTGCTTCGGCAAGTTTCCTGTTTTCCGTCGTGAGCAGCGATGCCAATGCTTCTTTCGGGAACGGCACACCCGGCGCAAGTTGGATCGCACGACGGAAATCGGTTTCTGCCATGTCAGACGCGCCCTGCTTTTGGTAAATTTTTCCACGCCATAAATACCCGGGTGCCCAGGTCGGTTCGTGTTGAATTCCCATCGTGAGTGCCTGCTCGGCAGCTGCCAAGTCGCCTGACCTCTCGTGCAAATTGGCGAGTTGCACGTAGGTATCCATAAAGTCTGGATCGTGTTTGATGAGCGTGAGATAGTGCGCTGCGGCATTCGCGGTATTTCCGAGTTTGGCTGCTATCATACCAAGATGTAAAAGTGCCTGACGGGAGGTGGGTTCGACAGTTAGGACGCGCTGATACGTCTGCTTCGCGGTTACTAATTCGCCGAGTTGCATCTGCAGATATGCATAATCTTTCAGTGCCGGTATAAACATATTATCCGTTTCAAGTGCCTTTTGCAGCGGTGCTAACGCATGCTGTAACTGCTTTTTTTCTATGAACCAATGCGCTTGATGGAGATAGCGTTCGGCAAGCGTTCGGCGGTAACGCGCTTCGGCGATTTCGGCGGCTTCACTATTTCCGATACCGCGGAGGGCCTCTGCAAGCGATTTGTGAAATGTCGGTTCCTGCGGTGCCTGTTGGAGTGCCTGTTCGTAAAAACGACAGGCGACATCGAATTGCCCACGCCTTATCCCCACTTCGCCGCGTCCGAATGCCGCGCTGGCAAGTGACCGGTCTTGGGTGAGTGCCTCCCTAAAAACGGCATCGGCTTCGTCAATACGGTTGAGTTTGAGAAGGACATGTCCAAGATTGTTGTATGCAGCGGTCGTCTCTGGGTGCAATTGCACGGCGACAATATAGTATCTACGCGCCTGCTCTAAGTTGCCACGCTCGGTTTCAATCTGTCCCAAAGCGACATACCACGTCACCGGTGCGTCCTCACCGGCACCTTTGACGGCTTTTTGGAACCACATATCGGCTTCCGCCAGCTGCTTATTGCGATGATACGCCGCCCCCAGTTTGGCTTGTACAATGGATTGTAGGCGAGCAACTGAGATATCGGTTTGTTGATGCGTTGAGAGGTGTTGCAAGGCACGTTGGAAGGCGTTAATCGCGGCGGGATAGTCTTTCAGCTTCGCGGCGGCATCTCCTGCGCCGATATGGACAATCGGTACATCTGGTGCCGCCTCAGCGAGGGCACGGTATAAACGGAGTGCCTCCTGCCACTGTTCGGCTTGAAATGCGTGTTGGGCATCTTTCAACTGTTTCTGAAACGTTTTAGGAGTGTCTGTGATATTCCGTCGCAATATATCGCCGGATGCCCATGTGGTGAACATAAACAGCAGCACGCCGATGATGCACTGCTCCCATTTCACCTGAGGTCTGGTCCTGCCGGATCGTCTGTTTTCGCGATGAATTAAGCCTTGATAATCTCGCATTTGTTTATTTTACCATGTTTTCTGTTCGCGTGAGTTCGTCATCTAAAATATCCCAGATCTTCTCCTCTTTCTGTCCAGTCAACCACGCTTCAAACCGTTGCGCTGCTGCCTCTTGGCGAATCCGCTCTGTAATCTCCTCACTGACTTTTGAATATGGCTTTCGATACGCCGGGTTATGCCGAATGCGTTCAACGATCCGGTATCCTTCTGCAACGCGGATCGGTTGACTTCGCTCAGAAGTTTTCAATTCGGTTAGAATGCTCCCTAACGGCGCGTCTGCCTCGACTGTCGAAATCGCAAATTTAAGGGTCAACAGCGTCTCATACGCTTTACGGACCGCCTCAAACGTTTTCCCTTGCTGTAAATGCACATTGAGTTCTTGTACCAGGTCCACCACTTTTTGCTTTTCCGTTTCTGATATACCCTCTGGAATAACGATAAGTAGCGAGTTGAAAGTGACCGTGGGTGGCACAACAAATTCGGCACTATTTGTATCGTAGTATGATTTGGCTAACTTTTCGACTTCGGCACTGTTAACGGCATTGAAAAATTTGCGTCGGAAGAACTCATCGTAAATAAGCTGCTCATAGACCCACGCCTCCAAGGATTCGGCTTCTAACTGGTAGTGCTGTAAAACGCTTTGGAACTCTGCCTCGGAAGCATATCCTGCGCGAATCTCTGCTATTCTATCAGCTATCCGGACGTCGCGCTCAGCAACAACAATACCGATCCGCTCTGATTCCTGTAAGACGAATTTACGGTTGATGATTGTCTGAAGGACAGCGCGTTTCTCAACAGCAGTCGGTGTCTCAGCAAGAGGTTTTCCCATAATAGCAGCAATACGAAACTCATTTTCGAGTTCGCTGCGCGTGATAGCATCCGTATTGACAACCGCAATGACAGTATCAATAAGCATTTGCGTGTACGCGTTGCCGTTGATACAGAAACAGAACAAGAACAAAAAAGTGATGTAGTGCCGCATACTATCTCGGATTTCTGGGTGTGAGCCACCCCTCTTCAATGTGCAAACCGAGTCCAGGGCCGTCATTTGGCGCAATATAACTCTCCGTTGGCAGAGATTCACCTTCAAATAATATCGTCTCCTCCAACGGCACACCGGGTGGGACACCGAGGTAGTATTCTACCCAAGGCGTATTCGGCATCGCAGCGGACAGATGAAGGCCGGATTGGCGGAGTCCACCACCGTGGAAGATAACAGTGAGACCTGCAGCATCTGCGAGATGGCAGATTTTGACACATTCGGTGATGCCACCTACCCAGAAGGTATCCGGTTGCAAGATGTCCAAGCATCGCCTTTCGATAATCTGTTGAAATGGGAAGCGGGTGTAGTGATGTTCGCCGCTCGCCAGACTTACCCAATCGACAGCCTCTTTAACCTTCACCAGCCCATCAATGTCTTCTGGAATGAGAAATTCTTCTATCCATTTGAGCCGATACGGACGGAGCCGGTGCGCCAAACGGATGGTATAATCTACGTCAAAAGCCATGTAGCAGTCGAGCATAATTTCAACGTCGTCACCGACCATTTCTCTGGTTTTCGCCACCAATTTTTCGTTCTCTTTCAAACCCCATTCACCGTCTGTAGGTCCGTACGGACACGCTAACTTCACCGCTTTGAATCCGAGTTCTAACTGCCAATCCGTATCGTTACCCGTGGCGTAAGCGAACATCTTCTCACGCAAGGGACCCCCCAGCAGCTCATAGACGGGTTGGTTTTTAATTTTCCCGTTCAGATCCCACAACGCGATGTCGATACCGCTGATCGCACAACTCGTTAAACCTTGTGAACCGTAAGGTTTCGACATACGGAACATCATATCCCAAATCTTTTCAACGGCGAAGCAGTTTTCACCGATCAGCATTGGTGCGAAGTGTTCATCAATGATTGCCGCGACCGGTGTACCGAACGAGGTTTCGCCTATCCCCCAGGTCCCATCTTCGGCGGTAACTTTGACGTAGACGGTATCCCACTTCGGCATCCAACTCGAGCGGTGGCGTTTGTATTGCGGGTAGCGCGACATCGGGTTCGCGACTTCGGCGTGGGCACTCCACACTTCGCGCCGGGGTTCCGTGCGTTTGATGTCCCGCGGCGGAACATTGATTCGGACTGTCTGTATGTCTTTGATTTTCATACCCTTGCTCCATTGAAGGTTTGTGGCATGATACCATAATACCGTGTTTAATTCAAGGTATTTGAAATGTTTATTCCATCAATTCAATCACACCACAAGCAATGCGAGCACCACCGCCCGTCCTAACTTGTACGTCCTTAAGCACAGCAACAATCCATTCACCAAACGCCACATCGTCCCCTTGGAAATAGCCTAACACCCACGCAGTCGTCCGAGCATCCAAAAAAGTGGTGAGGAGATGGTTATAGCCAACGCTATGGGCAGGATTTTCAAAATCTATGCCTGATGCGATGTAGAGATGTCTTAACCGCATCCGCATTTCCTGCTCAAATGCTTCAGGGGCTCCGGTGGGGAAGGTCTCTCGATACTGATTGGTAAAGAAATCGGGATCGATAGGCGCGCCTTGAGAACGAAAAAATTCGTGGTAAGCCGCTAAACTGCTCGGTTCACTTGCCAAGAGTGCTTGAAACTCCGGCGATTCTGTCAACTCAATCACAGGCAAAAACGCCAGATCCAGCAGTTGTTCAGTGGTAAAGAAACAACTCAGCAGCAGTTCCGACAGGTCGTGGCTATGCTGATCCACCGTTTGACCTGGAAGATGGTGATCGAGTTCCAAATCAACCTGTTGACCTAATACCGTCAGCGTACAGACATGTGCGGTTTCCACCATCGCCATTTCCGTTTCTATCTGCATCTGTGCCATATTGTGGGTATGCCCGGCTGTGCCTGCATCGTCGGTCGGCATCTCTGACAGTGCCATCGCTGTATGGTGTGCGTGGGGGTTGCTCTGGAACGTGTCGCCTGTTTCGTGGATGAGTAACAGTTTACCGAGGATGTCGGTACTCGGATCACCACCAAGCGACCAGAGCGGCGTTGTAAATTCTAAGACCCCTGTGCCGTCTTCGTTGACTGAAATGTTGCCGATTTCACCGACACCGATAGGCGGCATCTCAGGTGTCGCTTCAGCGACGGGGACACCGACTGTCCCCGCGGGAATCCCCATAGGATGCCAGTGTGGGCCTACATTGGTGCAGCTGCCGATATGAAGATGTGCTGCGTGTAAACCGGGGGTCGCATTCTGAATCTCAATCTTGACGTGAACCTTCCCCTCCATTTCCGCGAACGTGGCTTTGCCCATCAGACCGCTCCCATCTTTTTCAGAGATAACGGCAACTGCGATTTTTTCGGCAGGTTCCGTGGTAATAACCTGTGTCGGAATTCGCTCGCAACTGCTTACAAGACATACCGTGATAATGAGCGTTATTAACGCTGTGTGCGTGTTGTATTTTATTCGCATAGATAGCCAAATTGTTCCTTTCAGTTTTGTGGCGCGCTCGTAAAAAACATTTACCGATATTCCCACAGAGGAAAAGAATGAGGAGAACAATGCCCCCCTTTTTATTCGTTTTCATAAAATGACCGATTCGGTTTTAGAGAAATAGTTGTATTGGAAGGTATTATATCATATTTCCGGCATAAAGTCCATGTCCGTATCGGAGCCATCCAGGGCTATTTAGTTTTCGGTTTTTTAGTCCAATTTTGGACCCCCAGGCCCGGTAGGTGCGGTTTCCTAACCGCACCGGATCCCGAGAAAAGGACGAGAAACTCTATAATTTATTAAAACTAAATCGTCCTGCGGAGCCATCAGGGCTATCTTTAGACTTGACATTCCATTCCGTATTGATAGAATAGAGATATATTACATGCATGGAGGGAATGAGATGGGATATCAGTTCGATCCGAAAGCAATGTACCGGATGCCGACCCACTTTGGACCGAGGACAGGACCGAGATACGGACCCGATGGCAGAAAATTTGAATGTAAAGATAACCCGAAATCGACATCAGTTTCAGTCAGTTTCCTGACAAACAGCGAGCAACTGGAGGCTTTTCTACCGCCGGGATTTTCGCTTAACGGCGAACCCGTTGTATCCGTGTCAGGCGGCTATATGAAAAAAATTGAGTGGTTGGCAGGCCGCGGCTATAACACCCTTGGCGTTAGTTTTCCAGTCGTTTTTGAGGGTGAAGTAGACCGCGCGACAGGTTCGTTTTTAACAGTGCTATGGGAAAATCTGACAGACCCGATTTTGACGGGACGCGAGGAATTAGGTTTCTCCAAAATCTATTGCGAACTGCCAGAACCGCTAACTTTCAACGGTGAAACACACTGCACCGCCAGTTGGCTCGGCTTTAAGTTTATGGACATGCACGTGAGAGCGACAGAGCAAGTACCGATACAACAACTGCCGTCTTCTCCGCCAAAACAACCGAGTGCCGAACAACCGCTTACCGGCACACTCCACTATAAATACATGCCGAGAACTGGGGAATGGGGGACTGCCGACGTTACTTACGCCGTGCTAACGCCTGCGAGTACACCAAACCGCGTTGTGAAGGAGCATTGGCGCGGTGAAGGCACAGTGCAATTCCACAAAGCGCGCTGGGAAGACCTACCGACGCAGTACAACATCGTCAACGCTTTTCATGAACTCGAAGTCAAGGAATGGCGTGGTGCATCTATCGTCAAAACAGTCGGTGGAAAAGACCTCAGTGATCAACGGATTCTGCGTTAATGCTTAGTCCATCACGGAGCCGCCTGAAACGGTGATGGAAACCCCTGTCAAGTAGGCGGCTTCATCTGAGGCGAGGAACGCTGCCATCTTGGCAACATCTGCCCCCTCGGCGAGTCGCCCAAAGGGTACATTTGCCTCGGACTGGCGTGTGTATTCCGAGAGTTGTTCATGAGCCGGAAGATGACCGGGCATGAGCACAGATGCCAGATGTGTGACGCGTTCTGTGTCCACAAGCCCAGGACAAATGGCGTTGACATTAACACCATAAGGTGCAAGTTCACACGCAAGCGATTGTGTAAAGCCAATCACAGCGAATTTCGAGGCACTGTATGCAGCAAAGCGCGCCGACCCGCGTTTCCCGGTAACGGAAGACATATTGATAATTTTGCCCCCGGTTCCCTGCGCGATGAGATGGCGTGCCACCGCTTGTGAACAGAGGAACACGCCTTTCACATTGACGCGCTGTACTCTGTCCCAGTCTTCTTCAGTCAAATCTACGACAGGCACACGATCTTTACCGGCCATCGTTCCGGCATTATTGACGAGAATGTCAATTTTCCCGAAATGCGCGACGGTCTTGTCAACCATCTCTTTCACCTGTTCCATGTCCCCAACGTCCGCAACAACGCTGAGGGCACGCTGCCCCATCACTTCAATTTCACGCGCGACATCGGGTAATCCTTGCCAGTCCGCTTGGTCTGCGGCGTAGGGATGTTCGGTAATATCGTTGACAGCGACATCGGCACCCTCTTTCGCCAAGCGGGTCGCAATCGCGCGACCAATGCCGTTTTTGCCTCCCGCACCCGTCACTAAGGCGACCTTTCCAGTTAAGTTGTACATTCAGATATAACTCCTATAAATTGAATAGGACAGAGTATAACAGATTTTTATGGAGATGTCAAATTGGCGAGTCAGGAACCTTAGACAGCCCAAAAATTTTGATTTTTAGCGGAATCTATGATATACTTTGTAATACACTTCCGGTCTTGTACACTAATAACATCAATCGGAGAAAATAATGAGGAAAGAAATTTCAACAACGGAATTACATCAGAAGCTTAGTGAATTGCTCGACGGGGTCTACCGAAACGGGGATCGGCTGATAATCAAACGCGCCGACACGCCACTCGCAGCTATTGTTCCAATCGAAGCATATCAAGAGATGCTTCAACAGCGAGAGCAAGCTTTCTCAGTATTGGACAGAATATGGGAAAAGGTGCCGGGTGTGAGTGAAGAAGAAGCACAAGATGATATTGAACAGGCAATTGCCGAGGCACGCGCCGAGAAAATAGGTAAAAGGGGTAAGTTGTCTTCCTGATGCGTATCGTCTTGGATACCAACCAGCATATTAGTGCGATTATCCGACCCAATGGGCACCCAGCTCAAATCGTGAAACTCTGGCGTATTGGTCTAATTGAGCTAGCAATATCTCCCTTCATATTGGAAGAGTTTGAAGGAGTTGTGCATCGCCCACGTATTGAAAAAAAAAATAACCTATCAGATGCTGATATCGCTGAATATCTTGAGGTACTCAGAACGTCTGCGGTTTTAGTACCTGGAGCAATTACCGTTAATGCTGTCCCTGACGATCCTGATGATAACATTATCATTGCTTGTGCCATAGAGGCGGAGGTTGATATGATTATCAGTGGGGATCAACACCTGCTTTCGCTTGGTTCATATCAAGGGATTCCAATTGTCAAGGCAGTAGATTTTCTGAGTAGCTATATTCTACCTCACTAAATCAGCCCATCTTGCAGTGCGCATGAATTAGATGAATTCGTTTCTGTTGCTCGCAAAATCACAGAATTTTTGTGTTTTGCTATGAACGAAACAGTCTCTCTAGATAGTATATCGGCAACTTCTGACGACCTTTTCAAAGAGATTGAGGGTGGTAAACCGATCCCGATTTCAATAGATGTTTATTATCAAAGCTGGCCCTATGCCAAAGATGAACCAAAAGTCAATTTGTATAATATGCTATTTAGGTTTAAGGAGATACAAAACGATGTTGAGAGAACAATTAATAATTGGCTAAAAGGTTATGAATATAGTGCTCCTGCTTTCAGGTTATACTTTTTGGCAAAAATGGGAGAGCAAACATACTTGGAAGAAAACTTTTTGACCTTCGAGAAAAGATTGATTCCATTGTGGATAACTGCCCTGGACTCAAGAGGAAACTTAATTGATGAAGAATGCCATCAGAGATTGCACCTATAAACTTTTTTCAAGCTCACGTTGGTATACATATTCTCTTATCCTGGCCATCCTAAAATCCTATGAATCCTGATTCAGACAATTAGGACCATACATTACCTACATATCGCCCCGCTGGGGCTAAGGATTGGGGAAGACACGCTGCTATAAACATAACGCCCCTAACGGGGCTAAAGAGCAGAACCCACTGCGATAGACATTACGCACCGGACGTGCGATAAATCGCACTACTACAAACCTGATTCTGAGTACTGTCAGTAATCTAATTTCTTCTTGTCTTCTAATACTAAACATGCTATTATGCCCCATGCCGAAACTGAACCTAAAACCCAATCACAAACCGATCCGAGACTACTACGCCACACTGCGGCAATACGACCAACACAATGCTACACACGAAGGCGCGGTTAGCAATCCCTTCGCTTTCTTACTGGATACCTGTGCAAAACAATTAAACGCCACGCTTATCCCGCAATATGGAATGGACACCTCAAAGGGAAACCGGATCGTCATTGATGGCGTAGTCCTTGACAAATACGGACTTCCCTTCGCCTACTGGGAAGCGAAAGATATTGACGATGACCTCGTCAAAGCCGTCCAAGCCAAACGCGAGGCTGGTTATCCACTCGACAATACCCTCTTCCAAACACCGCAGCGCGCCATCCTATATCAAAATGGACAGATAGCATTAGATGTGGACATCACCGAACCGGCACGCCTGATTGCGGCACTTCAATACCTGTTCTCTTACGTCCCACCCGCGCTCGACAATTGGCAGACGGCTGTCTCCGATTTCAGAGAGTATGTGCCTGACCTCGCGAGCGCGTTGAAAGCACTCATTGATCAACGACACGAGACGGATCCCGCGTTCAAAGAGGCGTTCACCGATTTTTATGAAATCTGCCGCACCTCCATTAACCCGGAACTCTCACAAGATGCCGTTGAGGAGATGCTCATCCAACATATCCTCACCGAACGCATTTTCCGTACCGTTTTCAATCGGTCAGACTTTACGCTCCGAAACATTATCGCCCGCGAGATTGAAAACGTCAGTTACATACTCATGCGGCATGAAGTGAGTCGCGACGTGTTTCTTGAACCGTTAGATCGGTTTTACGTTGCTATTGAGCAAGCAGCGACGCTCTGTAAAGACTTCTCTCAAAAACAGCATTTCCTCAATACATTCTACGAGAAGTTTTTTCAGGGATTTTCTGAAGATGTTGCAGATACACACGGCATCGTCTACACACCGCAACCCATTGTTGATTTCATGGTGAAGAGCGTTGAACACATCTTAAAAACCGAGTTTGACCGATCGCTATCGGATACCGGCGTACATATCATCGATCCGTTTGTCGGTACGGGCAACTTCATCGTCCGACTCATGCAGGACATCCAAGGCACGGCGTTGGAAGAGAAATACCGTCACGAACTCCACTGTAACGAGGTGATGCTCCTGCCTTACTATATCGCCAGTCTGAACATTGAGCAGGAGTATTTTCAGCGCACAGGTGCGTATCTGCCATTTGAGGGGATCGCGCTTGCCGATACGTTTGAGCTGCTTGAGCAGCAGCAAGCGGAACTTTTTACACGTGAAAATACAGAACGGGTGGAGCGACAGAAGGCGGCGGATATGTTTGTCGTTATCGGTAACCCACCATATAACGCGGGGCAAGTGAATGAAAATGACAACAACAAAAATCGAAAATACCGCACAATGGATAAACTGATACGTGACACTTGGGCTGCAGACTCTAAAGCAACGAATAAAAATGCCCTCTATGATCCTTACATCAAAGCAATTCTGTGGGCACTGGAGCGCATTGGCAAAGAAGGAGTTGTCGCGTTTGTAACAAATAATGGCTTTCTCGACGGCATGGCATTTGACGGGATGCGGAAACACCTCGCAGCAGCTTGTGATAAAATTTATACTCTGGACTTAGGGGGAAATGCAAGAAAAAGGTTGAAGGTTTCAGATGCAAATGTATTTGGGATTCGAGTTGGGGTGAGTATCAATCTATTTATCAAGACAAATCGTGATCAATTGGCGACTTCGCGTATCCTTTACTACCAAACTGATGAATTGTGGAACAAAAAACAGAAATTTGATTTTTTAAATGAACATCAACATATAGGTAATATTGCGTGGCAAACGGTTCTTCCAGACAAGCAATATACATGGTTGACCGAAGGTCTCCACGCTGAATTTGAGACTTTTATTCCATTGGGAACTAAAAAAGCAAAGATGAACAAAGGCGCAGCAACGAACGTGATTTTCAAAACCTATAGCAGCGGAGTCAAAACGAATCGTGACGCATGGGTTTACAACTTCAACCTGAATACACTCACCAAGAATGTTCAGCGACTGATCGGTACTTACAACGCAGATGCCGATCGGTGGAGACGGCGAGAAGATACGACGGAAATTAACGTAGATGAATTTGTTGTTTATGATGAAAAGAAAATCAGTTGGAGCCGAGACTTAAAGGTTAAGTTGAAACGAGGGGTAATTGCTGAATACGCTGAACACAAAGTGAGAACGTCTTTCTATCGACCATTTACGAAATCAAATCTCTGCTTTGACCGGACAATAAACGATGTTGTCTACTTGTTTCCATCTATCTTTCCGACATTGGAGACAGAAACGGAAAATCAGGTGATATGGCTTAAGGTTGGAAGAGAATGGTCGATGTTCGCATTGATGACAAACAAAATTTCCGATATTTTGCCTCAAGGTGGTTCTCAATGCTTTCCCTTCTATACCTACGATGAGAACGGCACGAACCGACGCGAAAACATCACCGATTGGGCATTGTCCGAATTCCGAACGCATTACGACGACGACACCCTCACCAAGTGGGACATCTTCCACTATACCTACGCCCTCTTGCACCATCCTGTTTATCGTGAGAAATACGAAATGAACCTCAAGCGCGATCTGCCGCATATCCCCTTCACCGAAGATTTCTGGGGTTTTTCCAAAGCAGGTGCGGCGTTAGCAGATCTCCACATCAACTATGAATCCGTTCCGAAATACGATAAACTCCGAAAGGTTGAAACCCCCGGCATGCAGGTCAATTGGGATGTCGATAAAATGAAACTCTCTAAAGACAAGATGCAGTTGAAATATAACGATTTCTTGACGTTGGACGGCATCCCCGCAGAAGTTTATGACTATAAGTTAGGTACGCGTTCTGCGTTAGAATGGATCGTGGATCAGTATCGGGTCAAGACAGACAAACGGAGCGGCGTCGTTAACGATCCGAATCGTGATGATGAGCCGCGGTATATTGTCGATCTGATTAGGCGTGTCATCACCGTCAGCCTAAAGACAGTGAAGATTGTTGAGAGTTTGCCCGAGTTGTAGACGTTAGTTTCTGCTAAAACCTTTGAGGGTTCAATTTAATTTGATTTGATTCAACTTTTAAAGTATAATTGAGAAAAGACTGCTCCAAAGTTAGTCAATTTCTATAGCGGATGGAAAACAAACGGTTGTCTATGTTCAGAATATAAGACTACGTGTTTAGACCTGAGTTCACCTTATGGATCAAAACGGAAATGATTATGTATCGTTGGTGAGAATCCCTCGTAAGTGGTTCAATGTATTTGTCTGGACTTTTTCAAGTTTAGTTATTGCCAATGTTTTGATTGAATTTTTCACCGGTTGGTCTTGGCAACATTTAGGTGAGACGGTACTCACACGAACAGCGGTTCTAATGACGCTGATAGTTGGCTGGTTCTTCATATTAGCGCATATATGGGAGGTCATCATGTTAGGGTATGCAAAACTATTCAAAGACAAAATCCTTGCACAAGGCAGAGCGGAAGGTAAAGCAGAAGGCAGAGCAGAAGTGTATCGTGAGTTGCAGCAAGCGCAAAGAGAGGGTATAACGCTGGAAGAGGTGCTAAAAACACACGATGCCGAAAACGGTAAAAACGAAGGCGATGAGCCGTCTTAAGGTGACCAGAGTACGTACGTCGGGATATTAAACAGTGTCCCAAGCAGTGCCCATAGCCCTACAAACACGTAATCACCCATCACAAGTCCTAAGAAGAACGGGATTGCGCGTTGATGTGCCCGTAAACCGAAAACCGCGATGATGATGAACTTTATCAACCATCCGAGGAAAACAGAGAACCAGAAATCGGCAAGTCCACCCCATGTTGCCGCGGTCATGACATAGCCGATCGGATGGAAGGGCCACCACATAAATTTATGGCGCAGGAAATAGAGGATCCATGTCATCGCTGCACCGATGCCCATAGATTGTGTCCCATCCCAATTCGGACCCGTAGGGTTGTTAATCCACCGTTCTAAGCGTCTACCGAAAACCTCCTCACCGATACCGACGATATAACCGTGTACAGCGAATGCCCCGGTCTCATAGAGCAGGTAGAGGAACGCCCAAAACGAGGCGAGCGTACCGATGACAATGGCAAACATCATCACCCAGACGAGTCTTCGGCTGTTGATGCCCGCCCGTTCAGCGAGTTTGAAACCCTCCAATTGGTTCGGCATCGGATGTGAGACGTTAAGCCGATTCAACCAATAGTAGAACGAAATGATTGTGAGATTCTCGGTCCCGACGAACCGAGGTCCGAAACTCACTGCCATCAACCGCGCCGGATCCAGCGCGAGAATCTCATGCGACGGCGGCCCGAACTCGGCACGCACGCGCGTCACACCGAGTGCCATCACAACGAAAATAACAATAAAGCCGAACACACCGCCTAAGGACATACCCGCCTTCACCGAAAACAGGGTGAGCCCCAGCCCTCCAAAGATTAACCCAGCGATGGCAAAACGGTACGGCATCGGTTCATTTGAATCATCAAACGCCTTTTTGGCGGTCAAACAATTTTGGATGACATCCCGGAGATGCCGACGCGTTCCCCACAATGCCAGCGCGCCGACAGCGAGCCATGCACCACCGGCTCGTTCTGCAAAATAGAGTTCACCTTCACCTAACATCCCCATACGCACGACCCGTTCCGCTTTGCCAAACAGATAGAAAAACCATGCCGACATTGAGATGTCCAACGGTACGAAGAAGGTCAATCCTATAATAAACGGGTACGCAGATAGCGAAATCCATCCGACAGCGTTCCACGGCTTATCTGTGAACAGATGCGTGATCGAATAGTAGTTGAGTTGGATAGAGGGGACCTGAGGGAATAGGTGGCTCAATCCTGCCAGTAGTTCAATGAACCCCGCAACCGAAAAGCCTATCCACATCGTGCCGCTTCGGAAAAAACTTCTCCGGCCCCGCGCCATCTGGAGCGGCAACTGAATGATCGGATACGCCAACTTTTCACGCTCAGTCCATTGGACACGGATGATGGTGATCAGACATATCAACGTAAACCAGAGCAGTGTGACAAATCCTGTCCAGACAAGGATTGGCACCAGCCATCCGCGAAGGTGCTTCGGAAGATAGAAGGTTGAACCGCCCTTAAAGTAGGCATCAAGGGCGTAATCCTCAGGCACAAACCACGTCGGGATGTAACGCCAGAAGAGGGATGCCCATTCGTTTTCGGGAGTCGCGAACCGGAACGGATGCGCCAGTGTACCGATCAGAAAGGTCATCATCGAATGACCGCCGATTGTGGATACCATGACGACCATGATATAGATAACGAGAAGTTCCTGCGTCGTTAGGGCATTACGGGGTGCTATCTTTTTCCAAGCGAAGTTGAGTCCGATAACAACAAAAAGCGTGAAAATAGCATTGAAGAAAAGCGAGACGAAGTTCAGGAGGAACTGCGGTTGAATCATCTCCGCTGCGTAGGCAAGCCAATAGGCGTTCCCGATAACAAGGAGTGTACCGATCAGGAGGGCACGGATCGTGATTCCAGATGTAAAGGGAGCGCGAGATT
Organism: Candidatus Poribacteria bacterium; assembly: GCA_009843785.1. Lineage (GTDB taxonomy): Bacteria > Poribacteria > WGA-4E > WGA-4E > WGA-3G > WGA-3G. The sequence continues at coordinate 14,452 of VYCT01000363.1, forward strand.
CTGGCATGTGTTGAATAGTTGTCAGTTATTAGTCATCGATCATCAGAGGGAATAGTTATCAGTTATCGGTTATCAATGTTAGGAAGTATGCTAAAATTATGAAAGTTTCAAAGTGTACTAAAGTGTTCTAAAGTTGTGAAGTGATCAACTTTACAGATTTCTCAACTTTAGCTACACTTTACTGAACTTTACGAACTTCTTTAATTCATAACGGACAACTGATAACCTCTCTACTGTTTCAGGGCACCCCATACTACTGCGAGTTTGCCGGAAGGTTCAACGGATAGTATCTCATCATCAAAAGTGAGATCTCTGTAAGCGAGCCCATCCCATGCGCCGCCGGGTATCCACCCGATCTGGTGTTCGCGTTTGCCGTTCTCACAATCGTTCATGTGGAAACTCAGCCCGATCGTCAATCCGTGTTCCGCTTTGAATTTATCGCCGACCCCCGGATTTGCGAACTGCGGGTTTCCGCGCGGCTTCGTCGGGTCAATAGCGACCTCATAGATGTAGTCGTTCCCATCCTTGATAAGTACCCATTCGGTGTTTTGCTTTGATGCCGCTGCGGATAGGTCCTTACCGTTGGCACCGAGTGTCCATTGAACGAGGCTGTCGCGGACCATGCCGTTATCGAAATCGAACATAAATTCAACGCTATCGTCCTCCCACCATCTGGCATCAGGGGGATTGACATCTTGAAGTTCGTCATCAGTGATTTCAACGGCAAAATAGATACGGGTCGGCTCCTGTGCACTCCATGCGACTCTACCCTGACCGGTAAAATCGCTGGCTTTCGGGATACCGCCGCCGACATCTTTTAATTCATCAAAGGCGACGATTTCGGCGCGTTCCCATTCGTCAAGTTTTCCGTCTATCTTAATGTTCCTAATCTGTTTCGCAACGTATTCCTTATCGCGCTTTGCCTCAACAGGTAAATTCGTCGTACAGAACAACAACGCGAGTGCTGTTATCACAGCGGTTGCGATTTTAAACTTCGTATACTTCTTCATTGAAAATTTCCTTCGTCTTTCAACGTTTGAATCAGTTGTTCCTGCGTGCGCTTTCCCGTCATTGAACTGCAAGCACTGCATAACAACTGAAGGTTATTAGGGGCATCGGTGCCTCCTTTGGATTTCGCCACAACATAATCAATTGTCATATTGCGGAACGGAATTAACATTTGACAGCCGTTACATTTACCTTCCTGAATCCCAAACAGTGTATGTTTATAAGTGGGGTTTTGCTTGTCCAGTTTAGGATTATCTGTCCGGTGGATAATCTGCTTGATAATCCGCTTCTGTTCAAGACGCGACTTCACCAATTCAAAAGACTTTGGGCTTAAATCGATACCGATCCACTGGCGTTGTAACCGTTCAGCAGCGACGCACGTCGTCGCACACCCACAGAACGGATCAAGCACCATATCACCCTTATGACTGCTTGCGCTAATAATGCGCTCTAACAGGGCAAGCGGTTTCTGTGTAGGATATCCAATACGTTCTTTACTTCTGGCGGTTAAGTTTGGAATATCTACCCAGATATTGTTCAGTCTTTTACCCTTTTGTTCATCAAGATACCGCTTATAGCGTGGCACATTTCCGGGTCGCGTTTGCACGATACGGCCCGCTGCAATTTCTCTGCGCATACGCGCTTCCGCCCAACGCCATGTTCTGATGACACCCATCACCTCATACGTCAGATGAGAATCGGGATCGTGGGTCTGTGCAGTGATAGAGGTGTGTGAAAAGCGGCGTCCGGTTTCGGGTTCAACACAATAATATTGGCGTTTTGTCTTCTCGTCCAAATTCGCCATATCGTACGGAATTGTGACGGCTTCAACATTCCAGACATAGGTATCACTTTTTGAATATCGGAAGATGATGTCAGAATCTCGGGCTAACCCCTTTTTGAGGTTTCCTTTAGTGGTTATCGCGCGCTGCCAGATAATCTCATTTCTAAAATTATCCTTTCCAAAGACGCTATCCATCATGATTTTAAGGTAGTGGCTGGCGTTGTCATCACAATGGAGATAGAGTGTCCCCGTCGGTTTGAGGATGCGGAACATCTCCAGCATCCGGATGCCCATCATGATAAGATAGGCTTTCATGGACTTTCCATGACTGAACTCAGCCACACTGATGGCATGATAGAGTTCGGGTGCTCTCTCAGCGAGTTCACCGTGGGAGGTATTGTCCAGATCCTCCAATGTCCAAAAATCTTTGAACCTCGCGCCTGCAGCTTCGGTGCCGACGGATGCTTCAAACGTCCGATTGGAATTGAAAGGCGGATCCAGATAAATCAAGTCAATAGAATCTGTGTCAAGTCCACGAAGTACATGAAGATTATCGTTTTCAAAGATGGTTCGGTTCTTGACGTTCATTCTATTTCCTACAATACGGTGTAGGCGCGCCTTTAAAACGCGCCGACCTAAAGCGAAAAGCGCGCTGGAAAGAACGCGCCTATGGAACGCATATTGGCACTACCGCCTTGCTTTGATAGCACCCCATGTCGCGGCGAGTTTCCCGTTCGGATCGACTGCCAACCCCGTTTCAGACTTGGCATTCTGATTGATTTCGGCTTCTTCAAGAACCCTGTTGTAGACGCTAAACTCGTCAACGATGCCGGTAAACACACCAAATTCACCGTCCGCTCTGCCGTCTAATCCAATGAAAACATGGCTCTCAAAATCCTCTTCAGGGAATTGGGCAAGATTAAGGATGCCTTTACCTGTCGCCTTACCATCTACATAGTACTGAACTGCACTGTCCTCTGGCGCGCCGGTAACAGCGATGTAGTGCCACTGATTATCAGCAATGTTTTCTGTATCTGCAACATTACCAACCCAGCCGGTATCCAAGTTAAGTACGCCATTGCGAACCCATAAGGTTTTGGGACCCTTATCATCCGTGCCGGGACCGCCGGTTTTCGCGAAAATTACGCCGGGACCAGAACTATCGGTCTTAATCCATGCCGACCAGGTAAAATCGCTGTTGAAATCAAATTCTTCAGGTTTATCGATTTCGACGAAGTTCGCTTCGTTTCCATCAAATTCTAACGCATCACCAATCTTACCGGCAACCTTTTTCGGGCTACCGTTGATAGTCCCGTCGTAGCTGCCTGTCCCGTCTGTGACGGTTTTTCCGCTGATTTTGTTTGCATCGAAACTCCAATAACCGACCAATCCGTCCTCAACAATTTGGGCAGGAAGGTTGGTTGTGATTAGAGCGATAGCAAATATTAATAACACAAAACTTACCTTTTGAAGCACAATCAAATCTCCTTTGATTCGTTGAAAGTATGGGAAAACTGCAAGCGAAATGCCACAGCTTGGCACCTTCATCCATTAAAAATCTTCCTGAGGATCAGGAACGCCCCGCCGACGACAATGATAAACAGTGCGACGGAAAAGATGAAGGCAAAAATTACTTGCAAAATTTGGAAGAGAATCAGGATACAGACAATAAAAATGAAGATCCCGAATAAGACGAGTAAAATCGTTCCCATACGTTAATGTAGATGTGAATGTTAATCCACGTGTTACGGCATAGCGTGTTTTAATGAAGTTTAAGGATTTAATTCGGTAATTCCAATTTCCCCAGGCCCGGTAGGTGCGGTTTGGAACCGCACC
>VYCT01000202.1 GCA_009843785.1 Candidatus Poribacteria bacterium
ACACTAAAAACCTTTCACCACAAACCTTCAGAAAAAAATGGGGGTAAGTGACATAGGCATCTCTATTTGTTTTTACTCCTTGGGAATATAATCTAAATATCGCATTATCTGCTTTGCCAGCCTTCGCTTCTTTTGTGCCGAGTGGATAGAACCCCGCAAATGCGTCAATACGTTGTTCGATCCAATCGTGATACTTATTGGGTTTTATCGTCTGCCAATCGTTAAATCCTTTTACAGATTTCGCTTTGCTGAGTGCCTCTAATTTCTCCTTGTGTGTGAGATAATCACCGATATCGCGATAGTGGATACGGCAACCGTCGTGTGTAGCGTTCTGGTTCTTGACAAGAAGTGTAACCGTTACGGGTGTCCGTGAACCACTACCGAACACGTTTCCGCCTTCTGCACGCCGTCGCTCGCCGGAGGTTCTTGCATCTCCGCGCAAGTGTAGCACATAGATTGAACTGAATTCCTCTGCTAAACAAGCACGAATTCCTGCGTCAACGTTCCCATCAATCCACGATCCATTTGTAACGAAAGCGACGATCCCTTGTTCATCAAGCCTGTCGGATGCCCATCGGATTGCCATTTTATGTTAGTCGTTGTTGTATGCACAAAATAGGTCTCCCCGATGCGTTTTTCAAGTTCTGAATACTCCACATTTGGATTGTCATCTGTCCCTTTCCTCTGTCCTGCTGACCACGGCGGATTGCCAACGATAACCCCGATCGGGAGCTGCTGTTGACGTTCTACACGTTCGTTATTGTCCGGTAGCCACTCTTTCGGGAACAGGTTCCTCCCTTTGTTCAGGTTGAAGGTATCTGTCAAGACGATGCCGTTAAAGGGTTCGTAAGCCTTATCCTCACCGCGTTTTCCGTGAAATGCCTCCTCAATATTGACAGCGGCGATGTAGTAGGCGAGGAGCACGATTTCATTCGCGTGGAGCTCCTCGCGGTACTTCCGTTCGAGATCATCCGGATGAATCAGCGTAGATTGGAGCAGGCGGGCGAGAAAGATACCTGCACCCGTGAATGGATCCAGGATATGAACGCCTTCGTCAGTGAGGCAACGTCCAAACTCGTCTTGTAAGACCTCATTCGCACTGTGTAAAATGAAATCCACGACCTCAACCGGTGTATAGACGATACCGAGCCGTTCCGCGTCTTTTTTCAACGCTTTTTGAAAAAACTTTTCGTAGAGTTCCAATAAGACGCGTTGTCTACCTTCGCTGTTGTCAATGCCGCGGGCGCGCATCCGAACACTTTCATAGAACCCTGCTAAATCGCGAGTTTCATCCTCAAGTCCGAATTCTGCGAAATCGTTGCGGAGTTTGTCGAGAGCAATCGACACCGGGTTACCAGAGGCAAAGTCGTAATTCTCGAAGAGAGCCTCAAAAACAGGACGGGTCAAGATGTGTTGTGCCATCATATCAATGGCATGTTTTCGCGTAATAGAGGCATTGATTGAACTCTTTAGTTCGGCGTGGAAATCTGCAAACCATTCTTGTAGCGCGTCGTTTTCGGGAGTATCCAATAGACTTTCAACGCGCCCGACGATGCGTGTGAAAATATCGGCGACATCCGCTGCCCAGCTCTCCCAATATTTTCTATCGCCGCACCGCTCCACAATCTTCGCAAATATAGCACCGGGGGGCAGGTCAATGGGGAGGAACAGCTGCTCCTCGTTTAAACTGCCAGAGCGTTCACCGTCCTCGTCAAATCCACTGAAGATAATCCGATCTGTCTGTTGATTATTGAGATCTATTCTGTTGATTTCAGCGTTGAGTCTGTCATCGTGGGAACGGAGTGCGCGAAGCACATTCCAAACAGAAGCGAACCGCTTGTTGTCGTTAAGGACATCGGCAGGATCAGCACCTGCGGGGATCGCAACGGGTAGCACGATATAGCCGTAAGTCTTGCCCTCGGCTTTCCGCATGACGCGCCCGACTGCCTGCACAATGTCAATGTGTGAGTTCCGCGGTGTCATGAAAAGCACAGCGTCAAGTGCGGGAACGTCAATTCCCTCGGAGAGGCACCGGGCATTGGAGAGGATCCGGCAGACACCGTCAGCATCCCGTTTCAACCACTCAATCCGCTTTTTTCGATTGAGTGCATTCGTCTTTCCATCTACATGATCGGTTTCGCATTTGAAGTCGCTTGGACGCTGGTCCTCAGGCATCCGTTCAATCGCGCTTTCGATAACTCCGTCCCAATGCTTCACAAGGCTTTTTGAGGCTGCGATGGTATTCGTGAATGCAATCGCGCGGGTGAGCGGTCTGATTTCTGGGTCTTCGGTTGATTTCGGGGTTGACTTCCGTTCTGGGTTTTGGAGGGCACGCCAGCACCCCACGATTTTGGTTGCATCGTTGATGTTAATCTCACTCCCGCCTGATGTCCGGTACGTTTGTAGAGCAGCGTCCGCGTTCTGCTCGGACATTGCCAGCACGACCACTTTGTAATCGGAGAGGAGGTCTTGCTCAACGGCCCTGGAGAAGGGGAGGCGGTGAAATTCGGGTCCGTAGGTCTCGGAGTCATCCATAGAGAAGACTTCAATATCGTGGCGTGCCGCTTTTGCCTTTGCACCTTCGGTATAAAGCCGTGAGGTTGCTGTCATATAGAGCCGTTTTTTTGCCCGGATCCGATCCGTATCGTGAATGAGAACGAATGGAGATGTCTTGTCGCCGCCATCCTCAATGCCGGTGGTTCTGTGTGCCTCATCACAGAGCACCATATCAAAAACGGGCGCACCTGCATCTTGTGCTGCCTCAACAATCGGGAGCGAATGATAGGTGCAGAAAACGACCTTCATAGCGGCTTTATCATGTTTTTGGAGAGCTTCAGAGATAGCAGCAGGATCCGTGGTGACCGGAATTTCCAATTCCAGAATGGATGCATCCTCTGCAGTTTTGCCTGCCTTTGTGTCGGAGCAGATCCCAATGTAGCGATGGGGAACAGTTTGTTGTTCTGTCCATTCCCGCATCGCTTGTGAAAAGAGCCCGATAGAAGGGATGAGGTATAGCACCCTGCCACCGATGCCTGCGATGTCCTTAGCGATTCGGAGTGCAGTAAAAGTTTTGCCAGTGCCGCACGCCATGATGAGTTTACCGCGATTAGAGGCTTTAAAGCCGTTGATAACGTCATCAAACGCTGCTTTTTGATGTTCTCTTAAGTGGAATATCTCTTGTTGATAGTCGAGCTGTTCGGGGGTTTCACGGCTGAGATCGGGCCAGTCAACCGGTCGGCTTGCGAGGTCGGCCGCGCTAACCCGTTGGCAGGGGGGTTGCAATCCGTCGAGCGTTCTGTAGAGGTTGGCACTCCAATCGCTTCCGGTATCCACAAACATTCGGGCAGTAAAGGGTTCGCGTGCCGAAGCGGAGATGAACGTATCCAGATCGCCCTTTGAAATCCGTGTGTTTTCGGCATAACACTTACATTGAATAGCGCAGTATCCGCCATCGCGTTCTGCTGCGACGAGGTCTATGCCTATATCAACGCCATCGAATTCTGGACGAAGTTCTGCCCATTCCGACCAAAGATAGACTTCGGAAAACCGCTTTTGATAGAAAGGGTCTTCAAGGAGATATGTCTGTATCAGTCGCTCAAAAAGTCGACCTTTGCCATACTGAGTATTGGCGTTCTCGCGGATGTAATCGAGTGTACTGTAGAATCCGTTATCTGTTTCTTCACTTCCAGTTCCCAATGGAAGGTAGGTTTGCGTTGCTTCTGACATATCTATTCTTTCTATATTTGCGGTATAGCCTAAAGAAAAAGAGAGTTTTCGGGTGTGGAAATTGGTGACTGACTATAAAGTTAGCATACTATTCAGAGCCGTTTTGTGTCATGCCGGGGGGCGGTTCAGAGAATTCTTCACCGCGTTCGGCTGCTTCCCTTCTGCGTCGATCCCAGTCTGCTATTTCTCTATAAACCTTCGCCTGTCCCTCTGCAATGCCTTCCGCTTTGCCTTCCGCTTTGCCTTTCGCTTCGGCTGCCCGAATTCGCTTTTCTCGTCTGTCATAATACCAATCTGATAATAACATGGTTAGATCAATGCCTCCCACTATCATCCCGACGATAGCTGCTCCAACCGGGATAAAGTTTGAAATATCATCAAGGACATTCTGAACCGATTCATGTCCTTTCCAGCTCTTCGTTGCTTCATAATCCAAGGCGATGTAACCGTAGATGAGAATGAAGAGGGATATAAGGAAAAGTGCAAAGCCAGTTTTCCCGACTCTCCAAAAATCTCTCACGCCTCGCCAGAGTTCTCTGAGTTTTATCAAAATCCCCTCCGTGAAATTAAAAATATAATACCATGTTCTGCATAGGTTGTCAACGAAAAAGTATGTCTTCATTAGAGCCGTTCCAGGGTGATTCAATTTTAAGAAATTATTGGATTTCACGTCTTTCTTCAACGATCCGGTTCGGTTAGGAAACCGAACCTACTGGGCCTGGTGGGTGAAAATTCGATCGAAAAATGGACAATTGAATGGCCCTGAGAGCCGTTCAGTTTTCGGTTGATTTTGACAAACGGATGTGGTATCCTGTATGCAACGTTGATACAAAGGCGTTACCGGACCTAACACTTGGAGGCACACGTGAAAACATTACTATTAGCGGATGCCAATCGGCTGTTCGCATCCCCAGTTGACCATACAGCCACCCGACAGCAGAGAGATGCTGCGGTGTATCAATCCCTCATGCTAAGCGAGTCAGACTTTAACGACCTCGTCTTCATGGAAGCGAATGATAATGTATGGACAGACAATCAGGCATTGGTAGACAGGCTCACACCGGCAAGACAATCCCGCACGCTGAAAGAGGTCGTAGACAGGGTTCTGGAGGTATACCCCTATCAGCATCCGATCCAAGTCTTCAAGCATCTCTCTGAGGATGAACCGTGGTTTGAGGGATGTTTCATTATCAGTGCAAGATTTGACCCGCGCTTACTGGGGGAACTGTTGGTTAGACCCTTGACAACTTATGAGAAACCCGCACATCCACTGCCAATCAGGTTGTACCTTGAAGATGGGAACCATAGGGCACTGGTGTATGCCGTTTCTTTGAGGCTACAAGCAGAAGCGTATCAACCTGTCCGCGCCATCTTAAGCCGGGACTGGTCCCATCTCTATCCGTGGGGACAGGTAACCGCATAAGTCGGAGAGGGGAAGCCGAAAGAGTAAAGGTGCCCCCTAAACATCAAGCCAAGTTGATTGTACTCTATTCTACAATAGGAGATATTTCTAATGCCTGATAACAACTCGGTAAAAGGAGAAATAAGTGTTACTGGTGAATGGACAATTGAGAGGGTTAAAAAATTATTACCTCAAGAGTCCAGACAGTACCACGAAGTACATTTCTCTGAATACAGACGCAACCTATTTTACACAAGGGTTGCAGAAATACAGAATTTGATTGAAACAAAGGGCTGGCAGTTAAGGCGGCCGAAACTCAATAAGGTGATTTGTTCGTTCTTTTTAACGGATAAAGGAGCTACACAGGTTAGAAGACCATTTGGGATTCTCCTTCAACCTTTCCTCCCGCACGCGAGGCTAACAGGTCGAAACGGTGAGAAGATTCAAGATCGTTCCCTAACGTCTAATCTCCCCAGGATTTTTGTATCAATAACGGAAAAAGAGGCAAGGCAATTGGAACGTCAGTACGGGTGTAAATTTTGGTGTATTGATCGGAACTGGATCTATTACGATATCCCTGATGATGTGAGAGACCTGCACCCTGTGCTTGAATTTGCTTATCACAAACATCGCTGGAACGGACAATAAGGTTATGTATGCGGCTTGCGCTTCTATATGTGCAAAGTTGAATTCGCTTGCTCCTTCTCAAACAGTGCTATAATCCACTGCTTCAATTGCCGCATCCTTTTTCCTCTATTCGTTTCCACCGGAATTACATGCTCACAATATTTTTCTAAATCAAAACCTTCAAGCGTTTTATTGTAAACTTGCCATAAGCCGTTGAAAAGTTGGTCGTAGTCTTTTCCATTGAGAAACGCCTTGAGGTCTGCCTGTATGTGAGGACGCAACTCGTTTGCCAGCGTAGCGTCCATCTTTTGGTCATAGCATTCAATAGGATCATCCGATTTGAGTAATCCGTACTTGGCGGAGATAATGAGAATGTCAAGATATTTCGGCAAGCGGTTTTCCCGAATAGCTTTATGTAGGGTTGGATAGAACGGTCCCTTATACCGCATCAGGGCAGGCAGTTTCCCGAGGGCTTTATCTTTCTTGCCAGAACAACTGATAATCAGTAAAGACTTTTTCATAGGTTTCCATACCTTCCGGTTGTGCCGGTCGTAGTTTTATCGCGGAGTCTGGAGAGGTCGTATCAGCGACTGAATACACGCGTCTGTGGCGGGGCATCTTTTGGGAATATCAAACTTTGGGCACCGCCCTTAAACAAACGAATACAATTCCTGTATAATTTCAAGCATATCCGGTGCCTCGGTGAAGTAGCAGGCGACCGTGCGTTCCTGGAGCGTCTCCGGAATACCGTGCATCGCCTCGGCAATAGCACCTGCAATGGCAGCAAGGGTATCCGCGTCACCACCGAGCGAGATAGCGTTCCGCACAGCGTCTTCAAAACTGTCCGACTCCAAAGCACAAGTGATTGCCTCCGGCACTGTGCCTTGACAGGATTCATTGAAATCGTAATCCGGACGGATAGCGTCCACTGCCCGTGACAGGTCATAGTCGTATACAGTAGTGATCATCTGACGGATGGCTTCTGGACGTTCACTTTGAAACGCGAGCCAAATCGCGTGGGTTGTCGCTCGCGCGCCTTTCATGCCTTCAGGGTGGTTGTGCGTGATCTCGGTGACGGTATCCGCAGCGGAAAGTGCAGCGTCCAAATCGCCGCGGTGCAGGAAGGCTGCTGGCGACACCCGCATCGCTGCACCGTTGCCGTAACTGTGGTAGGGTTCAGGCGGGTCTGCATAGATCCAGCCGCCAAATCTAAGACCATAGCTGCACCCCGGATAACGGCGACACCAGTTCTGCATCGTTTTCGCTGGCGGCAGACCGTGCAGTAGTATATCCGCGACCGCAACGGTGCACACGGAATCATCTGTGAAAAAGCAGTCATCCGTGAAGAATGGAAAATCCTTGGTTTTAATCCGATTCCACTCGTAGATAGAACCGACAATGTCGCCTATTATTGCACCTAACACGTTTTCTCCTTAAAACAGTAAATTCTCCATTTTGCGAAGTCGGAATTCCCTTTTACACGCATCAAGTTTCCATCACATAGCATTCCGCTGGAGTACGGGACGTTGATATACCTTTTTCTATAGATATATCACCCCTCATGAAGATTAAGAATTTAATCGAGTAATCTCTTGTGGAAATCCGGTGCGGTTCCAAACCGCACCTACCGGGTTTGGAGGAACATAGAATTACCCAAATATCTTATTAAACTTCATCTGGGGTAGGGAAGCGTCTGAAAAACTGTGCTGAACGCTCAAAATCCGTTAGTAGCAACTTGGATTAAAATAGGGCAAAGGAATTATCCTTCACCCTATTTGTCTAATATATTAGTTCTTAATTGCAACGTCGTGCAGTGCTTCAGAGGCGACTATCGAGAACGCCCTTTTGGAATACGTGGCGAGCGGCGGTCACGGAAGTCGCGAGAATTATCGCGTTGGTCATAACGGTTGCCGCCACGTCGGTCGCGGTTGTCATTTCCGCGCCGATCGCGGTAGTCGCGTGAATCTCGATTGTCCCGATAGTTAGAACGTCCGCTATCGCGCGAGTCTCTGGAGGCATTCCAATCCGATGAGGGTTCGCGATCTTCACTTGATTCGATATTCAGTTCTTCCACAGGAACATCACCGACAGCCACAAGTGCCAAGTCCACACGGTCTTGATCGTCAATGGTGAGGATACGGACGGTAACTTCGTCTCCAACCTGCATGACATCCTCCGCTCGACGGACGTACCCATCTCCCATCTGTGAGATATGTACGAGTCCATCTTTGCCGGGCAAGATCTCTACAAAGGCTCCGAAAGAAGCGGTGCGTACGACTTTACCGGTGTACTCCTTGCCGATTTCAGGCATAGCCGTAATCGCTCGGATTTTCTCCTCAGCACGTTTGACATCTTCTGCGCTCGTTGCAGCGATCTCCACAGTCCCATCATCTTCAATATTGATGGTTGTGCTTGTTTCCTCTTGGATACCTTGTACGGTTTTACCGCGAGGCCCGATGAGGTCTTTAATCTTCTGCGTTGCGATTTGGAGGGAGTAAATCCGTGGGGCATAGGGTGAAAGCTCAGCACGCGGTTGCGCTATAACGGCGTTCATCTGCTCAATGACTGCGAGCCGTGCTTCTTTTGCCTGATGAATCGCGCGGCGCATCAATTCAGGCGTGACCCCTTCAATCTTGATGTCCATCTGTACAGCCGTCACGCCTTCGCTGGTCCCTGCGACTTTAAAGTCCATGTCGCCGAGGAAATCCTCGGTCCCGAGCATATCGGTGAGTATCGCTTCCTGTTCACCTTCCTTAATAAGCCCGACCCCTATTCCTGCGACGGGTCTTTTAATTGGCACGCCTGCATCCAATAGTGCGAGCGTAGCCCCACAAACAGTTGCCATAGAAGATGACGCATTAGATTCCAAAATTTCCGAAACGATGCGGATGGTATAGTGAAATTCTTCCTTATTTGGAATGACGGGTTCAAGTGCTTTTTCTGCGAGCGCCCCGTGGCCGATCTCTCGACGCCCGGGTCCCATCATTCGTTTGACTTCGCCGGTACTGAATGGCGGGAAGTTATAGTGTAAAAAGAAAGCACGTCTTGCTTCACCATCAAGCCCACGTTGGACATCTTCATCGCCAGATGTGCCGAGCGTCGTTACAGAGAGTGCCTGGGTCTGTCCTCTCGTAAAGAGTGCGGAGCCGTGCGTATGTGGCAGCAGTGCGACTTCGCCTGAGATGGATCGAATGTCAGTTAAGCCGCGTCCATCGACTCGTTTACCTTCCGTAAGAATTGCCTGTCGCATCTCTTCTTTTTCGATGTCACTCAAGATAGAGATAGTATCTTTTGCTGCGTTTGGATCAACATCCTCTGTGGTATCTTCAAGGATTTCGGAGAGTACATCTTCCTGTACTTGTTCGAGATAATTCTCACGTGACTTCTTGTCCGCCATCCCGATAGATTCTCGGATCCGTGATGTGGCAAGATTTCGGACCCGGTCAGAGAGGTTTGCTTCAACGCTGTTGGATGTATAGTCTCGTTTGGTATTACTGCATCCTGCTGCCAATCCCTCTTGGAGTTTAATGACCTCTTTTATCTGGGCATGTGCGGTGATAATTGTGTCAATGACTTCGTCTTCAGGGATTTCATGTCCGCCGCCTTCGACAGACATGACGGCATCCACCTTTCCACTGACAAACAACTCCATATTAGAGGCGTGCAATTCCTCATAAGTTGGGTTAATGATTAATTCATTTTCGACTTTTCCGACGGTGACTGCGGCGACAGGTCCATTAAAGGGTATATCGGAAATAGATAACGCGGCAGAAGTGCCAATGAGTGCGGGTACATCCGCCGGATGAACACCATCAGATGAAAACACGTTACATAAAATCTGCACCTCAGCCTTAAAGTCCTTTGGAAAGAGCGGACGGATGCAGTGATCTATTAAGCGCGCCACCAACTGTTCTGAGGTTCCGGGACGTGGCTCACGTCTACCATAAACTGTAGGTATGCGCCCAGTAGCGTAAGCCCTTTCACGGTAATCTACTGTTAACGGAAAGAAATCGAGGTCATGCTCGCTATCATCGGCTACCACCGTGACCAAGACCACCGTTCCACCGTATTGTACCCAAACGGCACCGTCTGCCTGTTTCGCAACTTTTCCGGTTTCAATTGATAACTTCTCGCTCCCAAGTTGCATTTCAACTTTCATTCTATATACTACTCCTGTATTTCCAATTTTTCGTCGTGCTACCAAGTAGGGACAGTAAAGATATAGTTCAAGGACAGCCCTTACTCAAGAAACATATTGCCAATGTAGCGATGCTAACTCCAGTTTTTAAGTGTTAGAGAGTATCGCGTCGACGAGACTTCTTCGACCCTTATGACTACACGATAGTACTCACACTGTTCCTGCGTATGCCAATATATTAACGCGTTTAGCACTTATCATAACTTAATTTGTCTTCAATCCGATAGTGTCCCGAATTTCGAGTTGATTAATTAAACGGTAATAGCGCGTAACGTCCTTCTTATAAAGATAGCGCAACAAGCGGCGCTGTTTACCAACTAAGCGGAAAAGTCCATGGCGCGAATGATAATCCTTGCGGTGTGTCTGAAAATGCTCAGTCAACTGTCGAATACGCGCAGTCAAAATTGCCACTTGTGCTTCCGGGGAACCGGTGTCCTGTGGGTGTATCTGGTACTTTTGAATGAGTTCTTTCTTCTCTGGTGCACCAATTGCCAATTGCATTCACCTCCTTTATACTTATAGCAAGTTTTGGGAATTTGCGAGTTTCACCGAAAATCATCTGATAAGAGAACATTCTGAGGCATCAATGCCTGTCGGATCTCATACGCAATGAAACACTGGATTGTCTTCGGAGAGCCGCTCCCCTCTTTATTATTTGATTTGATAGATATATAATACCACAAATTCGTCGAAAATTCAAATTAAACTCATATTTTCAGGGAACTTCCGCCTTTAATTGGCGCCTCTATGTGCATGGATAGATTCGGCAAGAATTCTCGCTGCGTCAGCAATGTCGCGTCGTATTTGTTGAATGAGCATCTCAGGATTCGGAAATTTCCGTTCACGCCTAATTTTCTCTACCAAAACGATTTCTACAGGTTTGCCGTAGATCGTTTCATCAAAATCAAAGAAGTGACATTCCACCTGAACAGTTGTCCCGTTAAATGTAGGGCGTACCCCGATGTTCAACACACCATCGAGCCACCGTTCCTCTAATTTTGCGTGGATAGCGTAAACGCCATTGGGCGGACAGACTTGACGGTGTGTATCTATATTGGCAGTTGGAAAACCGATCTCTTTGCCGCGCCCATCACCGTGAACGACCTGACCGAGTAAGGCATAGGGGCGTCCGAGGAGTTGTGAACTGCAATGAAGGTCGCCGTGGGCGAGAGCTTCTCGGATCCGGGTGCTATGAACGGGTTCCCCATTTATCTCTGTCGGCGGAACAATGGTGACATCAAAGGGATAAGCTTCACTGAGCTCGGTTAACCGTTGCGCATTGCCGGCGCGATCCTTCCCGAATTGACAAGCATACCCAACGACAACATGTCTGGCTCGGCATTTTTCCAAGAGTACCTGTTCCACAAATAATTTCGGAGACATTGCTGCGATTTGTGCATCAAAACTGAGCATGATAATTTTATCAATACCCAGCTGCCGAAGAATTTCGACGCGTTTGGAAAGGGGGGTGAGGAGGGGTGGACACCGTTCTGGGGCCAGGAACGCCAAGGGATGTGGATAAAAACCGACCAAGACACTCATCAACTGATGTTGTGCGGCGCGTTCAAGAAGGGTATTGATAACCGCTTGATGTCCAATATGAATCCCATCAAACACGCCAAAAGTCACTGCTGCGCTTCTGTTGAATCCGACTATGTCATGCAAGCGACAAGTTGTGGGAACGGCTTGCAGAGCGCCCCTATTCTTAGCGTTTTCCACGTTGCTCAATCCTTCTGGCAATCACCATGTTCCAAAGCACTCTGATCAATGTAGCGTTGTGCAGCTTGAACAAGCGTATTAATAGCTGAAAGGTAGGGCATGACAACTCTGCAACCTGCGGCGCGTGCATGTCCACCGCCCTCAAACTCAGCAGCAAGTTGACTGACATCAACGTGTCCTTGGCTCCGCAGGCTCACTTTTGCGGTTCGATCGGTCATCTCAGATACACAGAGTGCTACCTCAACACCGGCTATTGCTTGAATCTGATTCACGATGCCTTCTACCGCGTCAGCAGTTGCTCTGGTTTTTCGGAACATCTCTTGTGTGGCGTACACCGACGCGATTTTTCCATCATCGGTCACCTGTAAGGTTCGGAGAATTTCACTGGAGAGACGAATTTTAGCGACAGGGAGTTGCTCATAAACATTCCGGTAGACTTCACCTGGTGCGAATTCGCCTACCTCAATTAATTCTGCAGCGATGCGATGTGTTTCAGCCGTCGTATTGCTGTAGCGAAAGCACCCGGTGTCAAACATGAGTCCCGTATAAAGACAGAGAGCACACGATTTATCTATCCGTGTCTGGTGAGCCTTAATGAGTTTATAGATAATCTCTGACGTAGAAGAAGCTGAAGGCATAATGAGATTGATGTCGCCGAACGCCTCCGCTGTGGCGTGATGGTCAATGTTAACGAGTTTGTGTGTCGGCAGCAAGGATTTTGCAAGCGTTTTTCCAATGCGTTCGAGTGTGCTTGCGTCTAATACGATTAGCACCTCTGGCTGATATGTACGGAGGGTATGCATATCCTCAATGCGTTCCCAGCCAGGCAGGAATTTATAGTTTCCTGGGACAGCATCGGTATTAAACATTTTAACGGACTTTCCGAGCCTCGTGAGGAAGAGGTAGAGACCCAATTCGGAACCGATTGCGTCGCCATCCGGGTTAATGTGCGTTGAGAGTGCGAAATCGTGGTAGCGATTGAATAGTTTAAGGAGTGCGCCGTAGTTCTGCATATCCGCTATCTGTAAAGTGTTCATGGAAGGTCTGCTGTGTGGTTTTCGGATGCCTCGTCTTCTGAGGTAACAGACTTGAGGAGGTCATCTATTTTGAAGAGGTAGTCAGCGGACTCATCAATAGCAAACCTGAGTTCTGGGGAATACCGGAGCGTGAGTCGGTTCCCGATTTCTCGCCTGAGAAACCCTGCTGCACTTTTTAGCCCAGCGAGCGTTTTATCTTTCTGGGCTTCATCCCCGATAACACTGACTTTGACATCCACATACTTCAGGTCCGGCGACACTTCTGCCTGTGTGACAGTACAAAATGCGACGCGCGGGTCCTTGACAGAACGTTGGATAATCTCACTCAATTCCCGTTGAATGAGGGCGCCGACCCGATCTTGCCTTCTACTATCAGCCATGTTGTCCCTATCTTTCAGAATAAGTTTTAACTTGCGAGTTTTGTTAGAAGAAAAATTCTGTTTCGTAATCTACTAATTCAGCGTCTACATTTTTCTCAACAAAAGTGATGACATGCGAGATAAGTTTATTGAGATGCGCTACATCGTTGGAAACAGAAACAGTGGCTAATACCGCGAACTGATGTGCATCTAAGGCTTCAACTTCCGCGATAGCGATATTGAAGCGATTTTTGAGTCTATCGACAAGACTTTTGATAACCCGGCGCTTCGCCTTCAAGGATTGGCTATCGGGGATGCGTAGCCGGATTTTACAAACACCGATATGCATAAAAGGTGTCAATTAATTGTAGCAGTAAGTGCTGTTTGTGTAAAGTGTTTATTCTACGAAAGAGAACGCGCGACTTGCTCATGGACATAACATTCGAGTACATCACCGACTTGTAGGTCATCAAAAGTCTCTATGCCTATGCCACATTCATAGTTCGCTTGTACTTCGTTCACATTATCTTTGAACCGACGGAGCGAATTGACTTTTCCTTCATGAATCAGTCGATTATCACGAAGGATACGAAGCGGTTGGTTGTAAGAGATGCGTCCCCAATTGACGTAGCTGCCGGCCACTAAACCGAGTCGCGGCACCTTAAACAATTCGCGAACTTCTGCTCGCCCGATAACGATTTCTCGGACTTCAGGATCAAGCAAGCCTTCCATCGCCGAGCGTATATAGGAAATAAGTTCATAAATAACATTGTATGTCCGAACATCAATTCCCTCAGTTTCCTTAGCTTGTACTGCTTCGGTTGTAGGATGAACGTTGAAACCGACAACAATAGCATCAGATGCGGAGGCGAGCAGGATGTCAGTTTCAGTAATACCGCCAACGGCTTGGTGGATGATGTTGATTTTCACCTCCTCGGTACTCAATTCAAGTAGAGAGGAAGCAACGGCTTGGACCGAGCCTTGGACATCGCCCTTAAGGACGACATTTAATTCTTTAATTTCGCCTTCCTGAATTTGTTGAAATAAATTTTCGAGACTGACATGGCTATTGGCACCGAGTTTTTGGGTACGGTACTGATCCTGACGGGTTTCACTGATGGTACGAGCATCCTTATCAGATTCAATGGCATAGAATCTATCGCCTGCTTCTGGAACACCGGTAAAACCGAGTACCTCGACAGGGACGGAGGGTCCGGCTTCTTTCAATCGTTTCCCAAGATCGTCCATCATTGCTCTAACTCTCCCGGAATATCTGCCGGAGATAAAGACATCTCCAACCCGCAAGGTGCCAGACTGTACAAGAACGGTAGCAACTGCCCCGCGTCCTTTATCTACCTGTGCTTCAATAACAACACCGCGGGCAGATTTATTCGGGTTGGCCTTAAGTTCAAGGAGTGCGGCTTCCAAAAGGAGCATCTCAAGCAAAAAGTCGATCCCTGTTCCCTCTACAGCAGAAGTTTCGACACAAATTGTTTGCCCCCCCCAATCTTCAGGAACGAGTTCATGTTCTGTTAATTGTTGTTTGATATAATCTGGGCGCGCGCCCGGTACATCTATTTTGTTAATAGCGACGACAATGGGAACTTTCGCAGCTTTTGCGTGGTTAATCGCCTCAACAGTCTGGGGCATGACCCCGTCGTCCGCTGCAACAATGAGCACAACGATATCGGTTACCTGTGCGCCGCGTGCGCGCATTGCGGTAAAAGCTGCGTGCCCCGGCGTATCCAAAAAAACCACACTGCCGCCCTCTAAGGTCACATGATAAGCCCCGATATGTTGTGTAATATTCCCTGCCTCAGATTCACTGATGTTTGATTGACGGATAGAGTCCAAGAGCGAAGTTTTACCGTGGTCAACGTGTCCCATAATTGTGACAACCGGTGCCCGGGGTTGTAAAGATTCTGGTGGATCAGGTGTCTCAACTAATAGTTCTTCCTCAAGTGTCGGTAATTTGACTGCTTGAAAATTTAAGTGTTCCCCAAGCATCACCAGAGTCTCATAATCAAGCCGCTGGTTTATGTTTGCCATCACCTTTAATTTCATCAGTTGCATAATTAACGCCGAAGGCTGCAACTCGAGTGTTGTAGCGAGGTCAGCAACAGTTGCTCCCTCTTCGACTTGCAAACCATTCGCTGTGTTTGATGCCCCCTCTGTGATGTCTTCAGTTGAGACTTCAGGTGTAGAAACAACTTCCTCCGATTCAACTATTTCGGACTCAATCAAAGCGACGGTATCCGCGTCAAGGGGACTCCTATCACTTTTGACGCGAACGCCGTGTTCTTCCAAGAGTGTGATCAGTTGCTTGGTCGTTAGGTCGTATTGCTTTGCCAATTCATAAACCGGCGTCCCCTGATCTTGTTTCTCTTCACGATTCCCTTTGGGGGCTCTTCGCCGCTGCCGTGGTTCTTTGTTCATGATAACTCCTCCTTTTTCCGTGTTGTGCTGGCGGATTTCTCAGTCCATTGAAGAAGGACTTGCTCAAACCGCTCTATAACCACACTTGTCAGTTGCACACGTAATAAAGAATTAATCCGTCTCGGAGACTTAAATGCTATCTGAATGCAGGGCTGAGCGGGGCAGACATAAGCCCCGCGTCCGTGCAACTTTTTCTGGTTGTCAATTTGCAGTGTTTTATTCTGGCTGACAAATCGTATCAATGTTTTTTGCGAAAATTTCCCACGGCACCCAATACAAGTGCGAATAACATCCGTCAACGCCTTCACCCACTTTTTGAATTTTCGATTGGTATGCCGATAATCCTCGCGCAGGTATTAGAAACCACAAGATAGCGCGCTAAAAAAAACTATTCAGATTCAGGGTCAAGATCCTCGTTCTCAGCAGTAACGTCAAGCGTCTCAATATTCTCTTCCGAACGTATCAATAGGCTCTCCTCTGCCTCCGGGGTTTCCGATGCCTCAACTTCAACATCTTCAACCTCGATTGGATCAGGCGTATCTGCAGTCTGTTCTTCACTATTTTCGTCAGTCCGTTCTTCAGGGTTGTCCAGCATAAGTTCAGCGGCCTCATCAGCCTCAGGTTCTTCGGGTTTAAAGAGTTCGTTAATCGAAACAGCGGCTTCGGATTCTCCCTTTATGTCAACCTTCCAGCCTGTCAACCTTGCGGCGAGTCGTGCGTTCTGTCCGCGTTGACCAATAGCTAAGGAAAGTTTATCGTCTGGTACAACCACGTGCGCGCTTTTATTTTCATCGTCAAGTTCTACTCTACGTACACCGGCACGACGCCCCAAGGCGTTAGCAATAAAAGCACTTATATCGTCGCTCCATTCAACAAGGTCTATTTTTTCGCCATCCAGCTCACTAATGATATTTTGGACGCGAGTGCCCTTAACACCGACACATGTGCCAACAGCATCTATGCCTTCCTCCGTCGCTTGAACAGCGACCTTCGCGCGATTGCCTGGATCGCGTGCGATCGCCATAATACGGACCTGCCCCTCATAGATTTCAGGAACTTCTTGCTCAAACAAGACGGCTACGAGGTCTCGGTGCGTTCGCGATACAATGACAGGTGCCCCACGCGCCTCATTCTTTACCGCTAAAATCAGACATTGTAAACGTTTGCCCCGTTCATAGTTCTGCGACCGTGGTATCTCACGTGGTGGTAAAAAGGCTTCCGTCTGTTCAAGGTCTAAGATGATACCGCCACGTTCAAAACGCTGGACGTAGCCCGTGATGACCTCACCTTCACGGCCAACGAACTCCTGATAGACTCTTTCACGCTCTGCCTGTTTGATCTTTTGGAAAAGGATTTGTTTCGCCAATTGTGCTGGAATCCGCCCAAACTCGTTCGGATTGATTTCGACGTTCAAGACCTGACCGAGTTCAACATCCTCTTGAAGTTTCATGGCTTCCTCAATAGGAATCTCTGTGGAAAAATCACGCATAATATTAACGACTGTTTTGGGAACGTAGCAGCGTATATCACCTTTTTCCAAATTAATTTCAACAGAAACATCGGCCTCGGCCCCGTAAACCCGGCGTGCAGCAGCACGGAGTGCTTCCTCTATCGCCTCAACAAACACCTCTTCAGGTAAATCTGTCTGCGCGGTATTTTGACGAATAGCATTTTGGAGATTCTCTAACATAAATAACGTTCGCGAACCCTTATTTTATATAGACATGCGAACAACAAGTCATATAATTTAATTTTAGTCCGCGCACTCCTTTCCAATTTTTTGCAAAAGCGTAGGATGTGTATCCTTCGCTTTTACCAGTTACCATTTCAGATGTAGGTGTGCCTTGCGAATTTGTGAAATCCGAACAGAGATACTTTTTCCGCCAGTTTTCGCCAAGACGACCCTTTCCGGATGTACTTCTACAACGGTGCCTTGTACGTGATAGCCCTGTTCATTTTCCGATTCCGAAGCGACTTCTATCTGAACGGTTCGCCCACAATTTCGCTGAAAATCCTTGGCGGTTTGCAAAGGTCTATCTATCCCGGGTGATGCGACTTCCAACTGTGCGTAACTCGCTAAATGCTCATGGACTTCTAAAATCGGGTGTAAGACATGGTTCACGGCTTGGCAATCTGCGACCGAAAGCCCCCCTTGCTTGTGAATAAGTAGCCGCAAGGTCTGTCCGTGCGTCTCAACATCCACGAGTTCAATACCATCCATGTCAAGCATCGGTGCTAACATTTCAATAATAGCGTTTTTCTCGGTTGTTGTCATACGCATGTAAATATATAAAAAAACGCGAAATATCCCAATAGTAGAGGTCCCTCGCGGTTCATGTTATGTTATATCCTGCAGATGGTAGGCGTAGCACTGAGGTAAACGTGTCCGCCTCTAATTTTATAGCATCTGCGTTATACAACTTCTACCGATTGCCAAGCAACGGTGTATTATAGTAAAGCTTTTAATTAATTATACACTTTTATAATTTCATCAATAGAT
>VYCT01000178.1 GCA_009843785.1 Candidatus Poribacteria bacterium
ATCTATTGATGAAATTATAAAAGTGTATAATTAATTAAAAGCTTTACTATAAATTCCCTTATCAAGGAGACTTGAAGAGGAATACCTAAGTCCTACTTTACTTTGCCATAATGCACCAGCAAATGAAGTACGAGGAGCGGGAGATGGGTACAATCATGATTAGGAACCACACGGACTGCTTATGCCCTATTGTAAATCACGCAAACTTTTTTCAATACTGTTTTTGAAGTTGACTTTGTCCTGCTGTGTTGCGAGTCTTAATGCTGTGCGTAAGTCCTGCTCAGCCTCACGGGGCAAACCAAGTTTATGCTTAGCGATTCCCCGATTGAAGTAAGCATTCGCATCATTAGGGAAAAGATAAATAGTCATATCATATTTCCTAATTTCATCAACAAGATTTTGATTTTCTCCTTCCTTAGTGTTTTCCCGATTTTTGTCATCATGCATATCCTTAGGTAAAAGCGGAAGGGTGATCTCATAATTCTTAAATTTATCAACAAGATTTTGATTTTTTTCTTCCTTAGCGTGCTTCTGATGATTGTAATCAGAGGCATCTTTCTGAGTATTTTCCCGATTGTTGTAGGCATAATGTGTATTAGGAGTAATAATAAGCCAATGATATATCTTCCCATCGGAGCGCGTATAAAACATTACGCGTCCAATATAGCTTTTCGTTTCCTTTCTGAAACGAAGTTGTGGTCGTGGTTCGGTCCTGTCAGCTTCCCTTACAGTTCTTGATATATCAGGAATTCGGGACGTAGGTTTTGTTTCAGATTCATATTCCCATCTTTCAAACAGAGGGTCCCAACGCATTGTACCACGGGTCGTTGTTTCTTGGGGTACATTTAGCGTATGACTATGATTCGACGTGTGCTGTTGAGGTGGCACAACGAAATATGGATTGTGAACGGTTCTTTGATGGTGCTCCACCCAAATATAAATTCGTCCCCCTGATCCATCATCCGTGATTTGAGTTGCGGGTCCTAACCTCTGAATACACCCTGAAATATGGTGCCCTATCCATAAATTAAGCGTCTGTTCTAAGGAACTTATTGCCTTGTCTTTCCTAGCCTCCTTTTGGTGCCACCCTGCGTTGAGTATACGTTCTCGCATAGACATTCCACGGGATGTTGTACACCCTGATAAAACGGTTAGCAGAATACATATCCAGAATACAAAAACGCTAAGTTTTTTCATTTTCTCAACTCCTATATCTTGCTAATGTGTTTTCCTATATTTCTTCTCGATTTTGCCCATATTGGTAACATTCTAACACAAATCTTGCTGTTTCACCAAACATTATAGTAAATTCCAAAAATAAGTTACACCTGTAGATCGTAGAGGTTAGGTAACCCAGCCTCTACGTTTCCCCATAGGTGTCAATTTAGTAATTTTTTTCGTGGCATTTTGTAGCAGTTTCTACACATACTGCCCTTACAAGGCTTAGATATTTTTTCGCCACGCGCTGCCATAGACCTAACGTCCCTACCGGACTAAAAAGGGTTATGAAGTCTTCAAGGTTTTGGCGTCGTATCCGGTTCGGTTAGGAAACCGAACCTACCGGGCCTGGGATCCGAGATCGTTATTTTTCTAAAATTGACAGTTATTGGTCTACCGTAACTGCCTCAATACAACCCAAAGTACACTGTCTATTATTCTACTTGATCAGTGTGTTCATCACCGTCTAACTTGTCTTTTTCAGGATCGTACAGACGGTATACTCCGTGTCTTAGACACCAATACCTCCGTTCCTCAATAGGAATATTATGGAACGCCGATTGATTGACAGTGTATATTCTTATATTAAACGGCACTGCAGCCACTCTAATCCCCGGATACTTTTCCAACGCGCGTCTCTTTACCTTTATTGGTGTAAATTCAGTGTCTGTATTTCCGTGTGTTAACTCCTCAACTACTTCGAGTACTACTTCCCTTAGAGGTGGATAGTCCAATAGGGCAGGGGAGGAGAAGTCTTCATTTCCAATTTCAGTTTCCGTACTGACAATTTCGTCTCCAGATTCAGTCTGAAACTTAGAAACCACTATACAACTGACATCCATTTTGTATGAAGTACGGAGGAATCGACAAACGCGCGCCACCCGCGGATGTATTTCTTCGGCAACTACAAACAAACGTAATTTTCGATTTAGGGGAGGGAGTTCATCAGTTTCGGGGATGTCAAATACCTCTCTGAATGCATCGGGAAAAGTTTTTCCTCTGAATTCATCGCGTTTTTCAAAATAGGCATCAGCAATTTCATGAATCTGTTCCAGTGGAAGTTCATTTGCCCATGCAGCATACTCAAGTAATTGTGCTACCACATCGCGTGGCGTTTGTCTTCGTTTGAATTCAACAACTACAAGATCCCCTTCTGAATCTACACCGAGCAAGTCTGGATAGATAGTCCCTTCTTCATCTTGGGCACTTGCCTGTCTGTCTATCCACAGAACAAGTTCGCCTTGAATAACAGCCCATGGACTGTTTTCAATCCAAATCTCTATATGCTGTTCAAGTTCAACGTTCGTTTCTTGTGCGATGATGAGTGTATCTTCTTCTACTCTAAAAATAGGCATTGCTCCACCTTAAAATCTATTCAAAAAGTTGAGCGACTGGACATGAAAATCCTTCGACAACATCCTCACCTGTCAATGTGTCCTCATAGTTCAGCACAGTGGAATCGGTCTCGGATCGGTAGACCATTACTGTTTTCGCGACGGGTTCAATCACCCAAACAAGGCGTGTTCCTGCTTTCAAGTAGGCTAACGCTTTTTCGGTGACATCATAGTGTTTGTCTGATGGTGAGACAACTTCAACCGCCAAATCCGGGGGGACAGGTGATGCCTTCTCTCTATTTTCAGGTAATCGGTCAGTCGAAACAAACGCAACA
Organism: Candidatus Poribacteria bacterium; assembly: GCA_009843785.1. GTDB lineage: Bacteria > Poribacteria > WGA-4E > WGA-4E > WGA-3G > WGA-3G. The sequence goes on from VYCT01000178.1 coordinate 2,888, forward strand.
TCTGGTTTCACCACTCGGTCGTCTAATTGAAACGTCGTTTCAGCAGTATACAAACGTCCTAACTGGTGCTCACGAACGTATGTATCCAAATAGTGAATAATATTAATACTAATCTCACCATGTATCATTGTTGCCGGTGGCATTGGGACTAATTCTCCTTTTACATATTCATATCCCTCTAAGTCGTTTTCAAGAAACTCCTCCAGCGTCATCGTATCGGGTGCTGGTATCTCTTGAATAGATTCAGGGTTGGTCTGCGAACTACGCATGGGTGTCTCCTCCCAATTTGGTATTAACGTGAGTTTGATATATAGCAAATTCTAAACATAAACAGACATTTTCGTAGGGGTTAGGTTGCCTAATCCCTACGGGCGAGGGGATCACGCCCCTACGAGAAACTTGGCATATTGTTTTTTCAAACTCACGTTATTAGGGATTGTTTCTATAGTCATCCGAAACTTACGTATGGCGAATCGCATCAATGGGAGTCATTTTGGCGGCTTGGCTGGCGGGGTAGTAGCCGAAGAAGATGCCTACCGCGGCACCCGCACCGACAGAAATCAGCACGGCTTTCAGCGTAATCACAGCGGGCCACGACATTTCGTCTAAAAACTTGCCGACTATCCAAGCAAAACCGTTGCCTACCACAGCACCTAACGTGATACCGAGCAGGCTTCCAATGAGACACAGCAGCACAGATTCTGTCAGGAATTGGATACGGATGTCGAGGCTTTTGGCACCGACTGCTTTTCGTAGCCCAATCTCCGGAATCCGCTCCGTTACGGAGACGAGCATAATATTAAGAATCCCGATACCCGCAACAATTAAAGAGACAGACGCAATAACCACCAAAACGGACTCTATGATAAAGATCATCCTCTTCCCGCTTTCAATCCCCTTCTTTGCGTTCCAAGTTCGGAAAAAGGTGTCATCGCCACCGTGATTGCGTGAAATAACGGTTTTGACCTCTTTGAGTGCTTGCTCAACGACATCGATACTTTTAGCGCGTGCCATGATCGCACCGACGCGATTCCGTCCACCAAAACGGGTTTGGGCAGTGGTGATAGGGACAAAGATCATATTGTCATCGCTTCTACCACGCTCCAATCCATCACCGCGGCTCTCCATAATGCCGATAACCGTAAAACGTCTGTTGTTGATACTGACCTCTTTACCAACCGGATCCTGTCCTTTAAACTGCTCTTTCCAGACTTTTGCACCGATCACACAAACCTTATTCCAGAAATCCATGTCGGTATCGGCGAGGAATCTGCCGTATTCCGCTTTCCATCTACGAACGGCTTGGTATTCATTCGTTGTTGCGCGCATGTAAGTCTGTCGATGCTTGCCCTCAACTTCAAAGTTGATGAAATGGCTCCTTTCAACAGTAGCGACTTCAACAGAGGGACAGTCTGTCAGAATGTCGTATAGATCTTGCATCTCCAAATAATGTGGACTCGTGTTGCGCTGCCAACGGTTATTTTTCCGAATATATCCGGGTCGGTAAACGCCGAACATACTGGGCCCGCCGATATTCTCGAATTCCGCCATCATGAGTTTTTCGGCACCTGCGCCAAAAGACATCATCGCAATGACACCCGCGATGCCAATGGTGATTCCTAAGAGGGTGAGGACTGTGCGGAGTTTACTTCCGCGGAGGACGGAAAACGCTGAGATTAAATTCTCCAGTATATGCATGCTCGGTTACATTATTATGTATGACGGATGGCATCAATAGGTGTCATTTTTGCGGCTTGACTGGCGGGGTAATAGCCAAAGAAGATGCCGACGGCGGCCCCCGCACCGACAGAGATTAGCACTGCCTCTGGGGTAATCACTGAGGGCCATGTCATCTCATCTAAAAACTTGCCCACTACCCAAGCAAAGCCTCTCCCGGCGATCGCGCCGAAAGCGATCCCGAGTAGGCTGCCAATCAGACATAAAAGCACAGATTCTGTGAGGAACTGGATTCGGATGTTAAAACTCTTTGCTCCGACGGCTTTCCGTAGCCCAATCTCCGGGATCCGTTCCGTTACGGAGACGAGCATAATATTGAGGATACCGATCCCCGCAACAATCAAAGAGACAGACGCAATGACGACTAAGACCGTCTCTATAATAAGGATCATTCTTTTGGCGTTTGCGATGCCCTGTTTAGCGGACCATGTTCGGAAAAAAGTGTCGTCGCCACCATGGTTGCGCATAATAATGGTCTTGACTTCTTTGAGTGCTTGATCGACCACAAACGGGCTTTTGGCACGCACCATGATATGCCCAACGTGATCGTGTCCCCAAAACCGTTTTTGTGCGGTCGTGATAGGAATGAAGAGCATATTGTCATCGCTTTTGCCGCGTTCTAAACCGTCGCCGCGGCTCTCCATAATGCCGATAACCGTAAAGCGTTTGTTGTTCCCAAAGTTGTTGATGATGACTTCCTTACCGATCGGGTCTTGTCCCTTAAATTGCTCTTTCCAGATCTTTGAGCCGATGACACACACTTTTGTCCACGCGTCCATATCGGTATCAGCGAGGAATCTACCATACTCTGTACGCCATTCGCGAACGGCTTGGTATTCGTTTGTTGTTGCCCGGAGATAGGTACGTTGAAATTTTCCGTCAATGCCGAGATTGATATAGTAGCTGCCTTCAACAGTGGCGACTTCGACGGACGGACATTCAACAAGGACATCTTGAAGGTCTTTCATCTCAAGGTGATGTGGACTGGTGTTGCGTTGCCAGCGCCCATTTTTGCGGATATGTCCGGGGCGGTAAACGCCGAACATACTGGGGCCACCGATCTTCTCAAATTCCGCCATGATAAGCTTTTCAGCACCGGCACCAAAGGACATCATCGCAATGATCCCCGCAATACCAATCGTAATACCTAAGAGGGTGAGAATGGTACGTAACTTGCTCGCCCGAAGAACGGAAAGTGCTGATATGATATTTTCTAAAAGCCTCATAGTTATTCCTTTTAGCGTAGTTCGGTGGATGTCAAAGTCTAATGCCAAGCACTCAGATTACAGTTTGTCGGGCGAGTCGGATAGAAAACTTTTGATTGCATGAATTTCCAAGGTGTGCTAAACTTTTAGTATAAAAATCGAAAAGTTACGAACCTGTACATATTTTCAGTGTTAAAAGTATATCACAAAGTATTTAACAGTTGCAAATTTTTTGGATAGGAGCTGGTAGTTGTGCAGACGGATGCTTTTCACGCGGGAAGTGTACTATCGTGGCAAAGGACACAAGATGCAGCAGCACATCAAGCAGAATTACGACGGAGCAAACATGTGTGGGTTGCGTTACCGTCCGTTTTACTGCAAACGCGCTATCGGTTGAACGCTGTTGACCTATCCTTCAGCAATACGGAAACAGCGACAACGATCCAATCCTTATTTCGGGACTCCCAACTATCAGGCGGGATAGAATTTAATCAATACTACTTAATCGCGGAACCACACGCGGATGAGCCGTGTTACAACATCAGCGACTATGTTCAACAATGTGTGGCAGGTGACCTCACAATTGCTGAACGGCTTCGTGGACGCACAGTGATTAACCTCTATCAGACAGAAGGAGTGGCAGACGACCTGCTAAGTGGCCACGGCGTATCTCAGTTTATAGAGCGGACGCTGAGAGGCTACTTAAAAACTTACGGCAAGCAACACCTCGTCGGTTTTACCTGTGAACCACCGAAGTTTTTGTCCTTGGGGAGCGTCTTAGGAGCTGGGACATCATCAGTGCCGTGGAGTCCTGTCCTACTGGACGCAGCGGGAACAACACTTGCCACATACCTGCCGTTGGTGTTCTATGAAACTTACAACTCAGCGGCTGTCAGAAACACTTTTTGGAAGGCCTTGACGACGCGATTCGCGACCTGCTTCCTTGGCGGTTTGCGCGATTTCTGTCATCAAGAGGGACTTCGGTTCGCTTTAAGCCTCCGGGCGAGTGCCAAGACGTTGGAGTTTGAGTTAGGATCCATGCTTGCAGAAGTGGACTGCCCTATTCTAAATGCCACCGAAATAGATACGCCGAAGCGATTCGTTGTCGCTAAATGGACATGCAGCGACACACAACATGCCGGTATAGCCCGAAAAAAAAGCAACAAAACGGATGCCCGCGCACCAATATCGCGACTCCTTGAAGATGCAAGTTTCGGTTTCAACCTATGGATGAACAGAAACAGTGCTGCTGATAGCGTCCCGCAAGGGTTAGCCATCGGCTATCCGAAGCGGCCGATCCTGATGATAGCACCGACGCAGAGCCTCTGGACAAAACCCGATGAGAAATCGTGGAGCGGTGTCACAAAAGCGTGGGGATGGTTGTGTCAAAGTGTATGGGAACTGGGTTACGACTTTAAAATTGTTTCAGAACAGGAATTCGCTTCAGCCGAGATTATAGAGGCACCCCGCAGCGGAAAACGCGTCCGTAGAAATCTGAGTCTTTGTTTAAAGAACAGCCGTTCTGGGGCTAAGGAGGTCTACAGGGTTGTTCTACTTCCGAGCTGTATATCCCTTCAAGAAGAGACAGTGAAGTGCTTGCGAGCATTCACAAAAGCAAAAGGGCGATTGATAGCAGACGAACCGACACCGTATTTGCTGAACGGTCGGATTGGACTGGAGCCGTATCCGCTTGAACAACTTATCTACGGACGGCGCACAACGATTCTGCGAGGTCCACCGGACGAAAAGTTAGTAAAACTCGAAAAACGGCTCCGAAAATGGGTGCCCCGTAGTGTCTCAGTGTATGTAAAACCTGACAACGATCCGACAGAGAGCGTTCAAGTGCTCCGCAGGGAAACAGGAGAATCTGAATTTTTTTACCTATTCAACACAAGCGGTGAAGCGATTGATACCTTGATTGAGCTACACCAAGAGGTAAAACGTATCGTAGAATGGCATCTGTTTAAGGAGATGAGAGAGCACATAGATTTTTGGTCCGCTGATGGCAAGTCATATCTGAACTGCACATTTGCACCGAGGCAGGCAAAGCTTTTTGTCGTCTCTTAAGTTAAGGAAACACTACTATAGAAAAGGAGTTAACTATGACGGGTGGCGATATTTTTGTTGAATGTCTGAAGGCACAAGGTGTTAAAGATATTTTTGGCTTACCGGGGAATCATTTAGATACCGTTTACGAAGCATTATACAACAACCAGGACAATATCCAGCACTATGTCACACGACATGAAGGCGGTACGGCGTTTATGGCAGATGGTTATGCGCGTGCTACCGGTGATGTGGGTGTTTGTATGACTGTGCCGGGTCCTGGATCAAATAATGCCTCGGTTGGCATTGGTGAAGCGAATACTGCTTCGTCGCCGGTGCTTTGGATTACCGGGCAGAACCCATCTTACTTGGCACAACGGGATCCGAAGAAGAGTTTTCACGGGTTGGATCAGCGAGCCGCTTTCACGCCGATGACGAAACATCTGGAGATTGTGCATCGCGTCGATCAGATTCCAGGTGCGGTCAATAGAAGTTTTAGTGCGTTACGCTCAGGGCGACCTGGCCCTGTGCTGATTGAACTCGCAAAAGATGCGTTGGATGCCGAAGCGGATTTGCCTATCCCACCATACAACAACGGTCTCCAGACGACAGCAAGCCCAGAAGATGTAGATGCTGCGATAGCCCTGTTGCGCGCCTCAGAACGTCCACTGATTATCGCGGGTGGCGGTATCAATCATACACGCGCGACTGCGGAGATACTTGCGTTCGCGCAGCTGCTGGACGCGCCCATCGTGATGACAGGTTTTGGAAAAGGTTCAGTGCCGGAAGACTCGCCACATTCCATCGGTATCTTCCGAGACGGCGTTGCCCAAGCAGCGATGAACGCCTCGGATCTAATCGTTGCTGTTGGTACCCGATTTAACTACCGTGATACCGGCAATTGGAGCCTCAAGATTCCACAACCGCTGTTGCATATTGAAGCCGACCCCGACGAAATTCACAAGGAATATCCCGCGACTGTTGGTGTCGGTGCGAATCCGAAATTGGTTTTACGTCAGTTGAACGCCGCACTCAGCGATGAGAAACGGACAGGCGGTTGGGGTGGAGGTTTACGCGAATTGCGCCGCCAATTCACGGCGATTGAACATCCTCAAATTCTTCAAGAGATGCGCGATGTGATGCCTCGCGATGCTATCTTGTCAGTTGACGTTAACATCACGGGTTACGGTGCGCTGGCACATTTCCCTTGTTATCATCCAGGGACTTACATCTTCTCCGGTGTCTCTGTGGCAATGGGCATCGGATTGACGGGTGCTATCGGTGCACAGGTCGCTTATCCAGAGCGCAGAGTTGTCGCGCTGAGCGGTGATGGTGGGTTCTTAATGACCTGTCCCGATTTCGCAACCGCGGTGATGTACAATCTGCCCGTTGTGACGCTTGTGATGAACGATAATCAATACACCTCAATTGAGCGTGGGCAGCTGCGACGGTTCGGTAAACGCATTGGTGTCGAGTTAGTGAACCCAGACTTTGTGCAATTCGCTGAGTCGTTTGGCGCAGTCGGGTTACGCGTTGAAGATCCAAATGATTTCAAGCCGATGTTTGAAAAGGCACTCGCCTTGGATAAGCCGGTTCTTCTTGAAGTCGTTAAGTAGTTATTATCTTATATCATAAAGGAGTTTTGTATGAAAAAAAAGATTAACAGGGGGTGGCGATACGAGCGCGCTCAACGCTACCCTGAAAGGCATCGCGCTGAAAGCCGAGGAACTCGGTTTTGAACTGATTGGATTCATGGAAGGATGGCGCGGTGTTTTGAAAGGTGGACGCTACTTTATGCTGACACCCGATCTGATTGATGAAAATAGAGGAGGAACGCTTCTAAAGAGTTCACGCACGAACCTGATTAAAGATAATAAGTTAGACGAGGCAGTAGACAATCTTAAAAAACTCGACATTAGCGGCCTGATTCCGATTGGCGGTGATGATACTTTGACGGTCGGGACCGCACTGTCCGATCAGTTTACAACCACGTTCGTCACCAAAACCATTGATAACGATGTGGGTATCAATCCACCAGAAGGGGATGCTGTCGATTACTCTAAGATGGTGAACTATTTCTGTCCCGGCTTCCCTTCATCAGCGAACCGAGTCATCAATTACGTCCAAGACCTTCGGACAACGACCTACTCCCACGATCGTGTGATTGTTGTTGAGGCGATGGGGAGAGATGCGGGTTGGTTGACCTTATCCGCCGCTTATGGTCAAGCGGATCTTATCGTTGTTCCAGAAGTGCCGTATCAACCGGAGAGATTGGCGGAAGCGATTCGTGAAAAACACGCAGCGCAAGGGAATGTCATCGTTGTTGTGTCGGAAGGGATACGGAATGATGCTGGAGAACTGATGATTAGTTCACAAGCGGAACTCGATGCTTTTGGGCATACGAAACCGGGTGGGTGTTCAGAAATTATCGTTGAGACGATGAAAAAGCTGCTTCCTGAGATTTCAAGTTCTGCGTTCCGGGCATTGATACTCGGTTATCTCCAGAGGTGCGGTAGCCCGATACCGTTGGATAGAGACATTGCTATGAAGGCGGGTGCTATGGCGGTGCAAGCACTCTCAGATGGGATGTTCAACGGTGTTGCAACGATTACGCGGACGGAGGTGGGGATTGAACCGACGCTAATGCCGTTAGAGCAGGTCTTAAAGCGGGATGCGTCTGGTCACGTTATTCGGAGAAGTCTGGACCTGCGGTTCTACGATGCCGAACGGTATCAGATGTCGCCAGCGGGGGCAGGATATTTCCGTCCGTTGTTCGGGGACTTGCCACACCCAGAATTGTCCTTGGGGGATCGATTGTCCTTGGGTTCTCGATTGATTAAGATTGGGGAGATTGAATAATCATCGGAGTGTTTCAGTATAGGTAGGCGCGGTTTGAAACCGCGCCTTTAATTTTGCGTATAAATGCTTTTTCCTTCACCGTAGTAAGAATCGTAGATGTGCTGATAAACCGCCTCGGATTTTTGATTGAATAGTTCCGGCGTGTAAGGTTGCGGCAGCCCTTTATCCAGTATATTTCCAACAGCAAGTCTGACTTGTGCCCGTGTTTGTGTATGTTTCCGCCAATCCAAGCCTAAATTTTCTCGCTTGAGTGTCTCAAGCATTTCCTTCACAGCATCTTTCACTTCATTCCGCTCTGGAGCCGTTAAATGAGGTTCGCGTTGTGTGAGAAGATCAAACACCGCCAATTCTTCTTCAGAGAGCTCCTCAGTACTGGCACGTTGGTCTTCTTCGTTGAGGTCATTAACGAAATCAAAAAGCTTCTCAAAATAATCCGCAACACCGATAGTACCCGCGTTGTATTCTGTGATCATCTGCTCAAATTTCGCCTGATAATCCATGCGGCTCCTGTTGAGACGGATCATTGCGCTGAGTTTGCTGTTGATTGCGCCTCTGAGTTTTTCCGCTTCAACGCGTTTGTGCTGTGCATTGAATCGTTCGCTTAACTGTTCAAAATCAATCTGACTTAGATCTATCGGTTCTGTATCGTATCCCTCAGCCGGTAGCTGAATGCGATAGCCTTCAGGTGCAATGGACCGATCCAGCACTTCTTCAACGTCTGTCATGACATCGAAGATGTCAGCAGGTGGTGTCAAATTTCTGATTTTCTGGGCGATGATATGGATAAGTTGACAGGTTCTGGTAAATTCATGCGCGTCCGGATCCGGTAGAATCGCTTTGTATAGTTTGGTGACATTCGTTGCGAGTTGTAGATAACGTTTTTTGGTTTCATCGTTAATCAGGATACGTTCCATTGCGTCATTGATTTGGGCGATATTTTGGAATGCATCGTCTGTTTGGGCATTATCTAAGTCAACACCGAGACCTCGGCAGAATTCGGTGATTTCGGCAATCGCCGCTCGGAGTTTTTTAATCAGTGCTGACTTATCAGCAATCGGCTTCTGGTCTTCTTCCAAATCCGCACCCGTAGCATAAATCGCCAACGCTTTTTCAAGATCACGGAAAACCCCGATGTAGTCAACAATTAAGCCGTTATTTTTATCACCGTAGACACGGTTGGCTCTGGCAATGGTCTGCATCAAAGTGTGGTTTCGCTGCGGTTTGTCGAGGTAGATCGTGGAACAGGAAGGGACATCGAAACCCGTTATCCACATCGCACAGACGAAGACAATTCGGAAGGGATCATCGGGGTCTTTGAATTTGGTGTCTAAATCCTCTGTGTTCATACGAGTGCGGTGCGGTGTGATGTCTACGCCTTTTTGCCTGAGTTCATCAATTTCGTTTTGTCCCGGGGAAACGACAACTGCCATGTCGGTTTCTTCCATGTAGCGGATCCGCTCTTGCAAGTAGACCTTTTCACTGCCGCGTCGTGTGGCTACTTCGGATTTCAATTGCGCAATAAAACGCTTCCAATATTTCTGCACTTTATCGAACATTTTGACGGCAGTCGCTTTGTCGATTGAGATAACCATGGCTTTCCCCTGATAGCCTCTGCCCATAAAGTGGGAGACGATATCTTTGGCAATGGTTTCTAAGCGTTCATCACGCGTGATGAGGTGATATTCTCTCGCAAATTCGTGTTCAAGTTTTGCCTCTTGTGCTTCGTCGAGTTCGGCATCCTCAAGGAGCTGTTCAATGTCTTCGTTGAAGTCCTCGTTTATCAATTGTAGCGAAGGCACACGATTTTCATAGTAGAGTGGCACGGTCGCGCGATCTACAATAGATTGGTTGAAATCGTAGACACTCACGTAATCGCCGAACACCGATTTTGTTTTTTCTTCGCCAACCATGAGCGGTGTCCCCGTAAATGCGATGAATGCGGCGTTGGGGAGCGCGGTACGCATGTTCAAAGCGAGTGTGTCGTATTGACTCCGATGTGCTTCATCGGTGATGACGACAATATTTGACCGATCCGAGAGCACAGGATGCCGCTCGCCACCTTGCGTCTGGAACTTGTGGATAAGCGTGAAGATATAGCGATGGTCTTCACTGAAGAGTTGACGGAGATGTTTTATATCTTCTGCATGAACCTCTTGCTGTGTTAGGACACCACTCGTACTGGCAAAGGTCTTGTAGGTTTGGTTATCCAATTCCTTGCGATCGGTTACGACAACAAAGGTCCATTTTCCCGACACTTTTCGGAGAACTTTCTGGGCAAAAAAGAGCATTGAGATGCTTTTCCCGCTGCCCTGTGTATGCCAAAAGACACCGAGTTTGCCGTGATTATTTTCAATCCGTTTCAGGGATTCAATCGTGTTGTTGACACCGAGATATTGATGGTTCTTGGCGAGAATCTTAATCAATCCACCTTGTACTTCCATAAACAGGATAAAGTTTTCAACAACATCAAGCAAGCGTTCCGGTGTGCAAAGTGCGTGCAGGATTGTCTCTAAGGAGGTTTGAGGGGGTTCGTCTTCACTGTGAATACGTTTCCATTCGGCGAAGTGTTCCCAATCAGCCGTGAGGCTCCCGACTTTACTCTCTGTGCCGTTAGAGAGGAGAATAAAGGCGTTATACCAAAACAGGTGTGGAATGGTGTCTTTGTAATCTCGGAGGTTGTCGTTATAGGCAGCGTGGAGGTGGACATCAATCCGTTTGAACTCCATCAGCACTAACGGGATACCGTTGACGAAACATACTATATCTGGACGTTTTGTATACATCTCACCAGTGATCCAGAGTTGGGATGCAGCAAAAAAGTCGTTATTCTCTGGGGTGTTCCAGTCGATGACTTGCAGCACTTCGGCAGTTTCGCCTTCACCGTTTGGATCGCTAAGGGTAACTTTCACGCCGTCTTTTAGGAGGGTATAAATCTCGCGGTTGGCTTCGGTAGGACTCATGACTGCGCGGGATTGGGTGAGTTCCTCGACTGCTTTGGCAATAGTATCATCGGTTGCAGTGGGGTTGAAGCGTTTTAAAGCGGTTTCCAGTCGGGCAGTTAGGACGACTTCCGATTTGGTTTGTCTACTGAGTGGACTCTCTTCCGTTTGTTCAAATTCGTTCTGACAGTTCAGCGTCTCCCATCCGATTTCTTTAAGTAGATGAATTGCAGGTTGTTCTATGAGTTGGTCTTCGCTGTATGGATTCATTTGTTCGGGTTAGGTTTGTGCAGATGTTTGATAGCGGAAATCCGCGCTTTCGATGCTTCTGCTGAATCAACTTCAACGATTTTCCAGATACCCCTTGCTGCCAAAGCCTCTTCAAACTCAAAACGATGGATGCCAGCCAACTCAGCGGCTCTTCCGAGTGTCACTTCCCCTTCTTGATATAGCAGAATCGCGGCATCCAACTGGGATTCCTCTTCAAGGGACTTACGCAGTTGTTCACGTTCAACTTTGGGCAACTTTTGTATCAATGGTAATAATTTCTCAAGAGTTATAGGCTCAGAAATTTGAATCATTGTAATCTGCTCCATTCAGAATTTATTTGTGAATATCCGCGGCTTCGACGTGCTCGCGTCTCACCTCTGCAAGTGCTTCCTCAAAATCGCGTATCACTTCTTCCTCTGGAATATCGGCAAAGGCATTGTGGAAGTGTGCTATGGTTCTATTCCATTCTTCCCGAAGCCTTTTGCGCTCATTTTTAACTTCGGTGCGGAAACGTGAAACGATGCGCTGCCACTGTGTTGATATAGAGTCATCATATTCTTGAATATCCGGTACGAAAAAGACTTTGTCAGAAAAACCGCAATCCTTGACGACATGCCTGAGTTGATTGATAAGAGAATCTGATTCTTGCTGATGCTGTTGGTCAGTAGCAATGACAAAAATAATATGGTCGTCTTGCTTGAAATAATTCTCAATTGCCTTCCTTAGGCTGCTGTTTATAGGTGCGCCTTTTCTGTGACACTTGCGAAGTATACTTCTTCCGGCTGTTCGGATAGCGATATCCCCAAGCTGCCTGAATTTGATAAATTCATTTTCTAAAAACTTGACTGCTTTAGGATCACGGTCAGATTCCAAATTCCAAACCCGCACGCTTAGCATAGTGGTTCCTCCATAAGGTCTTGTAGCAATCCACTGTCAAAGACAGCACTACCGATTCCGAAATCCGCTATCCACCCCGCCAGTGCTTCGCGCTTATCGCGGATATCTTTAATGTTGAGTACTTCGGTGCCGAGTCCGGGGCGATTGCGCAAGAGTGAAACACCAAGCGAATCTGATAAACTCTTAGAACTGAAAGTATCAAGAAGCTGAGAACTATGCGTTGTGATAATGACTTGTGTTCGTCCAGCGAGTCGCTCAAGTATATAGGCAATGTCTTTTAATGCACCCGGGTGTAAATTTCGCTCTGGTTCCTCAATAGCCATGAGAGGTGGTAACTCAGGTTGGTTAAGCAAAATGTTATATGCAATGAGGCGCAAAGTACCATCAGAAGCACCCTCCAAAGGGATCGGATTCTCGTATCCCTCTAAAAGGCATAATTGGTCATTTCCATTAATTGGATGATGCCCTATGCTAATATTCGTGCAGGCTGCCAAAGATTCACTAACGTTACGGAAATCCTCTGGAGCATTTCCATGCCAATCTGAGAGCACCTCTGCTAATTTAAAACCATAAGTATCAAGTTTTGGAGATTCACGAAGTTCTTTTTTTATACCTGAAAATGTTGCTAGACGACTTCGTATAAATTCCGGTTGGAAGTCATAAAATTCCCAACTCCCAATGAATTTCGTTAATGTATTTGTAATTGGTTTGTTTTCATAATCACCAGCGGATTTCAGGGCGAGTTTATTAGATGTGTATGTTGTTTTGTTCTTGCCATTCTCATCTTGAACCTCGCCTTTTCCGTTTTCAACCGATATGACTTTTATACCCTTAACCGATAATTCTTCGGCAACGAAAGGATTAATAACATCCGCCTTAAATTCCAATGTGTATATCGAAGGGGTTTCTTTCGCCTCGGCTTGTAATTGAAAAGTGATGTGCCCGGTTTTACCTGCCCAAAGAGAGTCTTGAATTGATTCAGCTTCGGGCAGTTTTTCATCAGTCATCATTGACTTGAGACTGTACAAGGCACTCAAGACATTTGATTTTCCACTTGCATTCGGGCCAACAAGAACCGTCAGAGGCTTAAGCGGAAGCGTAACATTCCGTAAACTCCGGTAGTTTTTGATATGAACTTTCTCTAAAAACGCTTTCTGTTCAGGCATAGGTTTCGCCTTTATATTCGGATTAAACCTTCGGTGTAGCTCAGTTTTCAAGGTTCAAGAGTGCCTGTGTGAATTCATCAATGTTTGATGCGCGAGTGGCGACACGGTGTAACTGATCCAGACGTTGTAGATCGTCAATGGCTCCAAGAAAAGGTTTTAGTTTCTCTGCGACATCGGTCTGAAATCGGACATCCAACACTGTGAGGATCGCCTCAACAGCATACTGTTTTTTGCCTTGTTCGATGCCTTGTTTGATGCCTTGTTCGATGCCCTGCTCAATGCCTTGTTCAAAACCTTTTTCAGCGAAGTATTGGACGATAGAAGATTCTTGCACGATTTCCTCCGATATCCTGTGTCGTAAACGGCTAACGCTTGCACACGCGGTCCTCGTGGATGAGGTCATCAACAAAATCTGTGCGCTCCCCATCGTTCATTTTATCCCAATCTAAACCTCGAGACGCGGATAACTTCCGAAGTTGTGCCCCGGTGTAGTCTATAAGTACCTTGGCTCATGTATAAATTTAATGCAACTGTATCAGCGAAGCCAATAACTACAAGGATTAAATTTTCCTTCTGCATTCAATCTCGACATGAGCCAAGTACCTTTTGTTCAGCATCCTTTTGATCTGTAGTATTACGCGGGATCAGCTGCTTATCTTTTGATAGCATTTCTTGATCAGTTGTTAATTCAGTGGTTCCACTCATTTTACTTTCTCTTTCCCGAATACTACGGATGGTTAAGCCTCTCTACCTACTTATGCGGGCATTTTCTAATACAATCAACAAGATGCCGAGCGTTGACATCGCGCATAAGTCTCCTCCTAATGGCGTTATTGCAAATTATACACCGTCGTATTGTATCTGTCAATCGCTTTTAGGATCAGTATCAATATCAAGTTCGGATACGTCAATCTCACCGGAGATGAGTTTGGGGAGGAGGAGGTCACGAGTTTGGCGGAGGTTGGTGTTTTTCATTGTCAGATTTGCTAATTCCAAAGAAATTGGTTGGGCAGCTTCTTCAAACTTGGCAACAATTGATTTTGCAGGTTTCAAGAGTTGAATACCTAAGAGATCTGCTTTCGTGATTGCATTGTAAATTGTTCCACTGCCCATGGTGTCTTCTTCTTGGAATCTATCCTTCAATTGCTGAAGTATAAATGCTTGATCGCCGTTTTTACTATGGATTGCAGAAAGCCCACGACCAATCACTATCTTTTTGTTTGCGACGTTGATTCGTCCAACGGGCGCACGAACACTAAAGAGTATATCGCCTACCTCTGCGATGCGCTTTTGAATGGTACAGTAGACTCGATCTGTTGGAAATCGTTGCCCGAAATCCGTAACGCCTTGATGAAAAGGTAAACCTTCCCCCGTTTCATTATAGAACTTAGATTTCGGTGATTGCCCCATTAACACATCGCACATTTCACCGAGTTTCTTAACCTCCCATTCCTGCGGTATCGGTCCTAGTGGTGATTCTACCATCGGGACTTTCTCATGTCCAGGGAATCGGAAGTGGACGAACCATTCTCGGTAGAGGGTTTGTGCCAGGTCTTCAAGGATTTTGATGCGGCGGGTGTTGTTTTCGATGAGGTCGTCGTAGGCGGAGAGGACAGCGGCGATTTTGCGTTGAGTTACGAGTGGAGGTAAGGGGATTTCAACTTCAAGGAGCCTCGCTTTAGTAACTTCTAAAAACGTTGTTCCGGTCCCAAGTGAAATTAACATATCTTTTTTTGATTTGAGGTAATATGCTAAAAAGATATTGTTAATTTTCTCTTTGCATAAAAAGTTGGCAAAGCCCTGATTTGTTGCTATAGGTATCCTAGTATTCTTTCAACTTTGAGTTTGAAGGTAAAGTTTATTGACTTTTCGGTC